>JBAVZX010001327.1:0-12942 GCA_049589015.1 Phormidium sp.
GGGCTTTATCGTAAGAATCGATCGCCTCAGACCATCTGCCTAAATTACCCAAAGCAACACCCCGATTGTACCAAGCTTCGTGAAAATCAGGTTTAAATTCCAGGGCTTTATCGAAAGAATTGATCGCCTCTAAATCTCTGCCTAAATTATTCAAAGCAACACCCCGGTTGTACCAAGCTTCGTGAAAATCAGGTTTAAATTCCAGGGCTTTATCGAAAGAATTGATCGCCTCTGAATATCTGCCTAAATTATTCAAAGCATTACCCCGGTTGTTCCAAGCTTCGTGATAGTCAAGTTTGATTTCCAGGGCTTTATCGTAAGAATCGATCGCTTCTGAGTATCTGCCTAAATTACCCAAAGTAACACCCCGGTTGTTCCAAGCTTCGTGAAAGTCAGGTTTGATTTCCAGAGCTTTATCGAAATAATCGATCGCTTCTGAATATCTGCCTAAATTACCCAAAGTAACACCCCGGTTGTACCAAGCTTCGTGAAAGTCAGGTTTGATTTCCAGGGCTTTATCGTAACAAACAATTGCCTCTTTATAGCAGCTTGAATCATGTAAATAATTACCAAAAATAAATAGGTAATCTAGCATTGATTGAGGGTGTTTACCAGCTAGTTTTAAAACCAACCGATAAAAACGCCATAAATATTCCCCAACATCAACTTGCCTTGCCTTAGCCTGAATTTGTCCATCGCGAGGTTCGAGAATCCGTTGTCTTTCAATCAAATAATTCAATGCTTCACGAATTTGCCATCGATACCATAACCGTTGCAAAAATTTTTCTGGTACCATTAACATTGCAGTTGGTTCAACAGTGAAGCGTTCTAAGGGCAAATCAAATAACTGCAATAATTCCACCGCATCATAAATATAACGACTAACTGGATATCTTTTCACCGCATCGTCATAGCATCTCTTCCAGTTTTTCGGTGAATTATCCGCAAAAGTTTGTGGGTTTAAAGGCAAACCTCCATTGCACAAACGTCTCAGATTTTCTACCACATTTCTAAACGTGCCATCATTCGTTCTGGCTATTTTTGGGTAATCTTCATCTTGAGCAGAAATCTTAGTGTTTGGTATTGTTTCTTGCAACAATTCAACTATTGCCTCATCTTTCGGTTGTGGTAACTCATAAACCGCAAAACGTTGCCACAATTTCGGATACTTATCCCATTGCAATTTTTCCCATTCACAAGGTTCACCCGCAATATCCCTGGCTTTTTCATTCCGCGTCGTAGCAATTACACAAATCTCTTCCTTACCACACAACTTTTCGTAAGCTTCCAGAGTTTCCAGCAATCGTTCTTGCAAAGGTACTCGGAACTTTTCCAAAGGCGAATTTTCCGCTTTTGGTGATAGTTCGTGACAACTTTGGTGCATTTTCTGGTGTAAATCATCCAGAAAAAACAGCAATTTGCGGTCTGTTTCCACTTCCTTTGGCAACCGCGCCGGAATATCCAACCATTCCCCCGTCTTCAAGTGCAGTACTGTCCAACCATCATTATTAAAAAGTTGTGCCAATTCTGCTGCTTCTCGCGTTTTCCCTAAACCTGTGCGTCCAACAATTAATAACCAGCCTGTTTCTTGTAGTTTTCTTTCTAATTCTTTCTGAATGTTGCGCTCAAAAAGTCGCCTTTGGTAAGGAATGCGAGAATCTGCTAAAGGGTCTTTCTGGCTTTTCTCATCATCTTCCCGGAAAATTACAGGCAAAACCTCACTTTTCGGCGGAATCACATTGAAAGCAAAAGACGAGTGAGGAATGCGTTTCTTGCGGTAATTTTGGTAAAACCACCAAACCACACCTATTCCACCAAACAAAATTGTAGACAAAATGGTGGCAAGTGCTCCAGAGAGGAGGTTATCAATAGTTTCTTTGTGCTCTTGGTAGAATTTGATAATTGCGTCAAACACAGATTTTATTCTATTTAAAATGAGGTAGCAACTGCACCTTTTCCCAATTCTAACCTCTGCTGTTAGAAGTAACCACCGAATTAGATCCCCCTAAATCCCCCTTGATAAGGGGGACTTTGAAAGCTGATTATTGTAGTGTGAGCATCTTGCTCGCTAGGGATATATATAAAAGAGCAAGATGCGCCTTTGGGAAAAAGGTAACATTCTCAAGTTTGAACTAACATTTCTTCAGACAAACTTTGATAATGTAAAAGCATCAGTTGATTAGCATTCAGAGTTTCTATAGCGTAAGCGCGACCGTTTAAATCACTAAATTCAACCTCAAAAACCCCTGGTTCATACACTTCCACAATAGTCCCCACCTGACCCCGATATAAACCTAATTCTGGTAAATCTTCTAGCAATGCTACCACATCCAATAAATTCATTTGTGAATTCATTTTATGACTCCTTAATAAGGGGGACTTTGAATCCTGTTCCCCCCTTATTAAGGGGGGTTAGGGGGGATCAAACGTACAAACTCGCCACATATTCCCCATAACCATTGTAAGGAAGAGTTTCCTTTCTTTCCCAAGCAAAACCCGGCCCTTTCCCGACAAATTTCTCGGTCGCTTGTGACCAACGGGGATGAGGTTTTGTCGGATTTACATTCGCTTCAAAATCATATTCATCTGGCACTAAACTATTCCAATAAGTAGCAGGTTGCTTCTCCAAAAATTCAACTTTTACGATCGACTTTGCACCCTTAAAACCATACTTCCAAGGCAACACTGCCCGAATTGGCGCACCATGTTGATCGGGCAACAAATGACCGTAAACCCCAACAGCAAAAAATGCCAAATCATTCGCCATTTCTTCAATTCGCAAACCTTCTTGATAGGGCCAAGGTAACTTTTTCCCAAAGGTTAAAAGCGGGCCATAAGTAACTTTTGGATCGTAATAAGAACTAAATCGGACAAATTTTGCTTGGGATGTTGGCTCAACTGCGGCGATAATATCTCGCATGGGAAAACCAATCCAAGGAATTGCCATTGACCAAGCTTCTACGCAGCGAAAACGGTAAATTCTTTCTTGTAAATTGAACTTTTTCTGTAAATCATCTAAGTCATAAGTTTGGGGATTTTTCACTAATCCTGTTACTTCAACTTTCCAATTATCTGAAGGTAATGCTTGGGCAGATTGCCAAATTGATTTACCGCTGCCAAACTCATAGAAATTGTTGTATTGTCCGGCTAATTTTTCGTTGGTAATTGGTCGATCGATCTCCGCAAAAGCCGAATTTAATTTAACTCCCGCTAACTTAGGTTTATCCAGAGTTTTTGACAACTCAACATTTTCTGATGATGCAGACTCCTGACAACCAACGATCGGCAAAATACTTGCCCCTACACCAGCACCTACCAAGGTTTTAAGAAAGCGTCGCCGATTATAAAAAGCGGCTTCTGGTGTGACTTCATTTTCAGGAATTTCCCAGGATTTCGGCACGCGAATAATCGGCATTTTCCATTAACTCCAATTGTTGAATTTTCTCAGTTTTATTGCAGCAAAGCTTCAAATTCTTGATAACCGCGAATTGGGTCAAAATAACCATCAGTTTGAGCTAGTTTGAGATATTTGTCTGGGTAAAGATCGATCGCTCTCCCCAAACTCTCCACCGCTAACTCAACCTTTCTTAGTTTCGCACAACAACCAGCTTTATAGTACAAAGCATGAGCATCTTTCGGTTGCAGTTCTAAAGCTTTATTGTAACTTGCGATCGCACTTTGATATCTTCCCAAACAGCGCAAAGCATCTCCTCGACGCAACCAACACCAAAAATCTTGAGGTTTACTTTTTAGGGCTTTATTAAAACTGGAAATCGCCTCCTTATCCCGCCCCAAATGTCGTAAACAATCACCCCGCCAATACCAAGACCAATAATCATTTTCCCTGATATTCATCGCTTGATCATAAGATGCGATCGCCTCATCAAACTGATGCAATTCTCGCAAAGCATGACCGCGATTATAATAAGCCCAATAATCATTTGGCTTCAATTCTAAAGCTTGATTATAGGAATCAAGCGCCTCTGCAAAACGTTCCATTTTTCGTAACGCATGACCTCGCCAATACCAAACCCAGTAATCTTTGGTATACAATTTCAACGATTCATTGTAAGATGCGATCGCCTCTTCATAGCGCCCTAAATCATCTAAAGCATTTCCTCGTTGATACCATGCTCGATAATCTTTCGGTTGGCGCTCGATCGCCTTTTCATAACTAGCAACTGCATCGTAATATCTGCCCATAATTCGCAATCTATTACCTCGCCTATACCATGAGCGATAGTCATCTGGCCTACACTCTAAAGCTTTATTATGACTACCAATAACTTCTTCAAATGTACTCAAACGAATCATAATAAACACTAAAGCAAGCCCGACACTCTTACTTGAGTATACGCAATTTTTCCCTAATATAATCAATAAAAATTAAAAAGTCAGAAGTCAGCATTACACCGACTCCCGACTTATTCACAACACTTAATTTTTAGTTGCCAAAATTCTTACTGAGCTTGACCACTGCTGCCAAGATTTCCACTGTTAAGCATTGCACCCCAAGTTTGTGGCCCAATAATACCATCAACCGACAGGTTTTGTGATTGTTGGAATCGTCTCACAGCAGCCTGTGTCTGAAGCCCATAAATCCCATCAGGTGCATTAGGATACAAATTTTGTTGATTCAAGAAAGCCTGTACATCCCTAACAGCTTGACCTTGACTACCTACCGTCAAAAGAGGAGCTTGATTAGGTGAATATTGACCAATAGGAGATGTGGTAGTTGTAGGAGATGTAGTGGTTGTTGAAGGTGTTGAAGGTGTTGAAGGTGTGATATTTTGTGATGGTTGAACAGTAGATGGAGCGGACGGTGCAGCGGGTGTAGGATTATTTTGATTTGGCTGAGTCATTTGATTTTGATCCATCTGATTCATTTGATTAGAATCAGTAGTTTGCGCCTTTGCTTCCAATCCACCAAACAATAGACCAGCCGCAGAAATTGCAGATATTACACCAACTGAAAGAAGATTAGATTTAAACAGTTTAGTAGCCATAAATTACTTGCTCCTCGCTGAATGCTTCATTTTTTTTGTTATGTCTCTAGCTTATACAAGACTAAAAAGCAGATCGTGATGCTGAAGTTAGAGATTATTTTTATCCTTAATGTTACCTGAGAAAGAAGTACCAGTATTTTCAGCAATAAGATAGATGAGCAACCAATTATTCAGCCAAATAAATAGCCAAAAATCTTACTTTTTAAATTAGCTAAATTAAAATAATTTCTAGTTAAAGATGAGCTAAAATCTTGTATTCTAGAAAAGTGAACTAAAAACCTCGGTTATTCAACGGTTTTTTTATGATTTTCCGACAATTGGTAACATTACTACTGGCGCTAACTCTCTATTTCTCGGCTTTACCAGCCCAAGCAGCAACAAAATACGCCCCTCCCTTATCCTTTAGTAATGCTCAACTTTTTGGGCGAGATTTTTCTGGACAAACATTACCAGCAGCCGAATTTTCTAACGCCAATCTCATGCAAACAAACTTCGCTAACGCTAACTTGCGTGGCGCAGTGATGAGTGCGTCAGTAATCACCAAAGCAAACTTACACGCCGCCGATTTAACTAATGCGATGGTTGATCAAGCTAACCTTACTGATGCTGATTTAAGTGATGCTGTCTTAGTCGAATCGATTTTGTTAGGTTCCACTTTTCAAAATACCAATATCGCTGGTGCAGACTTCACAGATGCGCTGTTAGATGGCTCACAAATTAGAGAACTTTGCCAAGTAGCGACGGGGATAAATCCTCAAACTGGAGTATCTACCCGTGAGTCTTTAGGTTGTCGTTGACTTTGGCTGATTTAATTTTTAAACGGTCTAATTTACTCGCCGGAACTGCCACCGAATTTGCCGGATATTCACCAGCGAAATTCACTTCTAAGTGAGGGTGTGTTGGTCTAACAATCTTATATCCCAAACTAGCGAGAAATTCATAAATATCTCGAATCTTATGCTGTTTTTCGGCATAAAATAACTCTATTGTTTCAAAATAAATTAGCGGACGGAACTTTTCTAAAGTTGCCTTACCACCCAAAAGCACATCATATTCCATCCCCTCCACATCGATTTTAATTACATCAATTCTGCTCAGATTTTCCTGTAATACCCACTCATCTAAAGAGACGATTTCTACCGGAACACCATAACTAATATGCAGCGAACCGTTACCTCTGTAATTTTCGTCTTCATGGTAAAAAAGTTGACTTTTAGTTAATCCTAAACCCAAAGGTATTACTTTAACTCGTTCCTTTAATTCTTCATTTGCCTCGATATTTGTTTGCAAACGGGCACGAATCTCAGCACCCGGTTCAAAAGCATAAATTTGCCCATCACCAATTAAACTCGCAGCCACTAAAGTTAAAGCGCCACAATTAGCACCAACATCCAAAAAAACATCACCGGGACGGATAACTTTACGTAAAAACCTAGTAGTCACCATGTCATAAACACCACCAAGCCAAACGGAAGATTCGATCGGATAAGTAGTATCAACGTAAAAATTATAAAGACCGCAATAATTTTTCACTAAATAACGCTGACCTTTAGGTAAAATAGTGGCAAATTTTCCCGCACCTCTGCCCGTTAGTCGCGAAATTAACCTGACAATCAAACGGTAAATATTACTAACTATAAACAGCCCGATTTGTTTCATAATGTGATTAGGTGTTGGGTGATGGAATTACCAATGACCGATGATTAGCGATCGAGAAAAATCAGCAATGAACAGCATTAAACGGGTTGGCGTAATTGGTGGAGGGCAGTTAGCTTGGATGATGGGAGATGCAGCCAAGGCATTAGATATTGAACTAATAGTGCAAACTCCCCAAGCAACAGACCCCGCTGCCGCCATAGCATCAGAAACTATTTTGGCACCAATAGACGACGCAGCTGCTACAGCATTATTAGCAGAAAAATGTGATGTAATTACCTTCGAGAATGAGTTTATCAACCTGGAAGCTTTGATGTCCCTACAAGCAAAAGGTATCTGCTTTCGTCCTAGATTAGAAGTTTTAGCACCTTTACTCGACAAATACCACCAACGTTGTTATCTCAGAGATATTGGATTGCCAGTTCCTCAGTTTGTGACAGGCAAGATGCCTGTCCTACGGGACTGGGAACAGGGATTTCCGGTAGTTTTGAAAGTAAGAAGACATGGATATGATGGTCAGGGAACGTTTATTTTAAAAGATCGACAATCCTTAGAAGCGACCTTGGAAAAAATGGGGGAAACTCCGGTTTTATTGGAAGAATTTGTTCCCTTTAGTAAAGAGTTAGCTGTGATTGCCGCCCGTTCTATTGATGGAGAAATTGTTACTTATCCAGTGGTAGAAACGCAACAAGAAGATCAAGTTTGTCGGCGGGTTTTAGTACCAGCAGATATTGATCAAGCAGTACAATTACAGGTTGAAGCGATCGCACACACCCTACTCAACAGCTTACAAGCGATCGGTCTATTCGGCATCGAACTCTTCCTCACCCCCAACGGCAAAATCCTCGTCAACGAAATCGCCCCCAGAACACACAACTCCGGGCACTTCACCATCGATGCCAGCTACACCTCCCAATTTGAAATGCACCTGAGAAGCGTCAGCGGCTTACCATTAGGCAATCCCGCCTTAAAATGCGACGCAGCAGTAATGGTCAACCTCTTGGGGTACGAACATTCCCACAGCGACTACCAAGAAAAACGCCAAAAACTCGCCCAAATCCCCAATTGCCACCTCCTCTGGTACGGAAAAACCGAATCCCGCCCCGGCAGAAAACTCGGTCACGTTACCATCTTGTTAAATCATAGCGATCGATCATCAACTACCACCCAACAACAACTCCAACAACTCGCCCAACAAGTAGAATCCATTTGGTACAGCAGCTAGGGACTGGGAAATGGGGAAATGGGGAAATGGGGAAATGGGGGGAAATTCCTTAATTTACATCAACAACTCTCCCCACCTCCCCACCTCCCCACCTCCCCACCTCCCTACCTCCCCACCTCCCCACTACCGATTTTGAAAAATGAGTATAGAATAAGAAACAGGTTACTCTGCGGCGTTGGTGACTGCCAATAATGTTTTGTGATCTATGCTTTTTCAATAAGGGAGTCTAGAGAGTGCTTAGCGGCAGTAGACCGGGCTTTGTTACTCGGAAACTTTTAAGCTAGAGCCAAAGACACCCACCTGGATTTAGTCCAGGTCAAAAACTGAGGCAAGACGGCGTTGCGGAAACCTACAAGAATCAATTACCTCTGTCTGTAGACAGGGGTAATTTGTTTTTTGTCATTAGCTATTGGGCTAAACTAAAGACAACTGAAAGATTATTTGCTGGCATCTGAATAGTTTCGCGCCATTGCAAATTTTGCATCTTTGCAGCTGCAATTACATCATCTAAATCACGTACTCCCCATTCCGCATTCTGACTTTTTAACATTTCATCAAATGCCGCATTACTAGGTGCTGTATGTTGACCTCCCTGTTTAAAAGGGCCATATAAATAAAGGATGCCATTTTGGGGAAGAATACGTCCTGCACCTGCCATTAATCCCAAACAAGCTGACCAAGGTGCAATATGAATCATGTTAATACTAACTATGGCAGTAATTTCCCCAAGATATTCAGTTTCGGGTTGGGTTTCTACTTCCATTGGCCAAATATTAGCACACACATCTAATAAAATAGGCGGATAAATGTGATCTGATGGCTCGTATTTCAACCAAGCGGAAATGCTGGCAAGTGATAGATAATTAATATCTGTAGGCAACCATTTCCGCCCCGGAAGACGAGGTGTAAAAAAGACGGCGTGTTCACCAGTACCACTTGCTATTTCTAAAATTGTACCAGTGGGAGGTAAAATCCGCTGCAACACTTCTAAAATCGCTTCTCGGTTGCGCTGAGTCGCTGGGGCAAATTGTCGTTCATCGTTCATTTTTTAAAGATTCTCACAGGGGGAGTTTTTCTGGGAGTAGACAGATAAAATTATATGGCGATCGATACCTGATGATTATTTCTGTTTTGTCTTCTCTCTTCTGTCTTCTTGTACTATTGATAGTTAACTGTGGCGTTTTATATGGAAAAATCTTCAACAGAGCGGTTAATTCTAATTGTGGAGGATAACCCGGATCATGCCCATCTAATCACCAATTCACTCAAGGAAAGTTCAACGCAATACCAGATTGTGACGATCGCAGATGGTACACAAGCAATGGATTTTCTCCATCATCGCGGGGAATATGCTAATGCTACTCGTCCAGACCTGATTCTACTAGATTTACATTTACCAGGAAAAGATGGCAAGCAAATTTTAGCAGAAATTAAAGCCGATCCCCAACTGCACCGCATTCCCATTGTTGTGTTAACTATGTCTCACAGTGAAGAAGATATTTTTGGTATCTATGCACTCCAAGGCAATTGTTATGTGATTAAATCTGATGACTTACAACAATTAACTCAAACAGTTAAGCGTATTGAAGAGTTTTGGTTAAGAATTGTTACTTTACCTTTAGAGTAGTCACTTACAAAATTAAGTTGTTTCTTGAAAAAAGATTGCTAATTGCTGAGGAGAAATAAACTTTTGCATTACTTGTGCTGCTAAAAATTAAATAACTATATATTGGGAAAACTTCTACTTTATTTAAGAATTACATTTAGCATCTGAGGAATGTTCTGCGGTATGCTGCGACTATAGGTAGAATTTGGAGAGCCAGAAATTCTCAGGTAGGGGAACTGGGGAATTCGCCAATTATTTATTGTTAACCAAAGACTAGCAAGTAGCGGATAAATTTCACACGACGGGAGTAATTATTTGTAAGATCGGCTGAAGCTAAGACAGAAAATACATTGTCTACTCTACTTTGTCGAGGATAATTATGGCAGCTATGAATTTAGAGACGCAAGAAATTAATTTAACCAGTTTAAAACAACCGCAAATCCATACTTTGACTCAAATTCAACCGCACGGAGTCTTGTTGGTATTGCAAGAACCTGAGTTAACAATTTTGCAAGTCAGCACTAACTGTTCGGAGGCATTTGGGATGCCAGCAGAACAGGTTTTGGGTAAGAGTTTGGAAGATATTTTAGATACTTTCCAAATCGAACAATTTAAGGCAGGATTAGCTCAAGAAAATCTCGATATAATCAACCCGACAAAGGTTTGGGTGAGAAGGAAAGGGGATGATTATTTAGTTTTTGATGCGATATTTCATCGGAACTCGGATGGATTTTTGGTTTTAGAATTAGAACCAGCATTAACTCAAGAAAACATCCCATTTTTGAGTTTTTATCATCTAGCGAAAGCTTCTATTGGACAACTGGAAGCTACCACAAATTTGCAAGATTTCGGTCAGATTATTGTCCGGGAAGTGCGAAAAGTCACGGGATGCGATCGCGTGATGCTCTACAAATTTGATGAAGACGGACATGGCGAAGTTGTTGCTGAAGAAAAATTGGCAGAAATGGAGCCATATCTGGGATTACACTATCCAGAATCGGATATTCCGCAACCAGCGAGAAAAATGTTTCTCTCTAACTGGATTCGCGTAATTCCTAATTCCCAAGCTGAACCAGTAGCACTTTATCCCAGCAATAACCCAATTACAAATCAACCAATTGATTTGACTCTTTCGATTCTCCGCAGTCCTTATTCTTGTCACTTGGAATATTTGCACAACATGGGAGTTGGTGCATCCCTGACAATTTCCCTAATGAAAGATCAGAAACTTTGGGGATTGATTGCTTGTCACCACCGCACACCAAAATATATTCCTTACGAATTGCGGAAAGCTTGCGAATTTTTGGGCAGAGTAATTTTTGCAGAAATTTCCACCCGTGAAGAAGAAGCAGATTACAATTACCGGATGAAATTGGCGCAGGTACAAACAGCGTTGATTGATTCTATGTCTCAGTCAGATAACTTTATTTCTGGGTTAGTCAATCATCAACCGAATTTGCTGGATTTAGCTGATGCTAAAGGAGCCGCAATTTGTTTTAATGGAAATTGGACAACCATTGGACGCACACCACCGGAAATAGAATTAAATTACTTGGTGCAATGGTTAGGCAAAACTGTAGAAGAAGAAGTTTTCTATACTGATTCTTTGCCCTTAATTTATTCTGATGCGGAACGATTCAAAGATATTGCTAGCGGGTTGTTAGCGATTCCAATTTCTAAGCGGAGTTATGTATTATGGTTCCGTCCTGAAGTTTTGCAAACCGTGAATTGGGGGGGCGATCCTAATAACGCTTACGAAGTTAAAGAAACAGAAAATAATTTGCGGTTATGTCCGCGGAAATCTTTTCAATTGTGGAAAGAAACGGTGCGGTTGAAATCTTTGCCTTGGAAACAAGTGGAAGTGAAAGCGGCGCTGGAATTGCGAAAAGCGATCGTCAATATTGTACTCAGACAAGCGGAAGAATTAGCTTTACTCGCGCAAGATTTGGAACGTTCTAACGCGGAGTTAAAGAAATTTGCATATATCGCTTCCCATGACTTACAAGAACCACTGAATCAAGTGGCAAATTATGTGCAGTTGTTGGAAATGCGGTATAATGAAGAATTAGATCAAGATGGCAAAGAGTTTATCGACTTTGCTGTGGAAGGTGTGAGTTTAATGCAAACTCTAATTGATGATGTGTTAGCTTACTCCAAGGTAGATCTGAAAGGGATTGAATGGGAATTAACTGATTTAGAATCAGCATTGGATCGAGCTTTAAGTAATTTGCGAGGCAGAATTAGCGAAACTAATGCGACAATTACTTTCGATCCGATGCCAACGATTGTGGCAGATGGAACTCAATTAATGCAATTATTCCAAAACTTAATTGGTAATGCGATTAAGTTCCAAAAGAAAGATGAACCGCCACAAATTCATATTGGGGTGCAACGGCAAGAAGATGATTGGTTGTTTAGAGTTAAGGATAATGGAATTGGCCTTGAGCCGCAATTTAGCGATCGCATCTTTGTGATTTTCCAACGTCTGCACACCCGCGATGAATATCCCGGCTCCGGTATGGGATTGGCAATTTGTAAAAAAATAGTAGAATGCCATCGGGGGCGGATTTGGGTCGAATCCGAACTAGGCAAAGGCGCAACCTTCTGCTTTACAATTCCTGTAGGGGGACGTGACTCTGCTAAAGCAATCCTTCGTGAGCGCAATCATGCCAACGGAAACAGGTTACAAAAGAATCTTTTTGATCGAAGATAATCGTGGGGATATCCGGCTGATCCAAGAAGCATTGAAAAGCACTGCTGCTCAGTGTGAAGTGATTGTGGCTAGGGATGGCATGGAAGCAATGGCTTATCTCCGACAGGATGGGGAATTTGCGGGTGCAACTCTTCCCGATCTCATCCTGTTGGATCTTAATTTGCCGAAGAAAGATGGACGGGAAGTGTTAGCAGAAATTAAAGCTGATCCAGCGCTGAAGCACATTCCCGTAATCGTCTTATCTACTTCGCGCAATGAGGAAGATATTTCTAAAAGTTACGATTTGCACGTTAATTGCTATATCTCCAAATCGCGAAATCTCAGTGAATTGTTTAAAATTGTCCGGGGGATTGAGGAATTTTGGTTGGGAACTGCAACACTACCTTCGGAAAGAAAGTAGGTAAATCTTGTGTGAATATCTTGTTGATTGAGGATAACCTGGCAGAAGCAAGGCTGTTAAAAGAAGTATTGAAAGGGGCAATTCTCAGTCGGTTTAACTTAGCCCATGTAAAACGTTTGGGGGAAGCAATTGCATCTCTAGAAACGGAAACTTTTGATGTGGTGCTGCTTGATCTGACTTTACCAGATAGTGAGGGGCTAGCCTCGTTAGATTCACTAATTCAGCACGCCCCTAGTTTACCAATTGTCGTTTTAACTAATACTAATGATGACGAATTAGCAATTGAATCGGTGCGTCATGGGGCGCAAGATTATTTGGTGAAACGCCAGATTAATC
>JBAVZX010001328.1:0-2270 GCA_049589015.1 Phormidium sp.
GAATTGCAAATCCAAAAAGGAATTCGTCAAGCTGAAGACGATTTAGTTATCTGGATTCAAGAAGCGTTAGATACAACAAAATATGGAGACTTAGAAGAATCTCAATTCCGTAATTTATTGCGCGTAGCTGATACGACTGACAGCGCAGAAGTTATTAAAAATTTTATCCGCTATCAAGTAGGTCGAGATAAAAAATGGGGAAGAGGTAAAGACTCTTTAGCAGATAAAATAGTTCAAGACATCGACAGTAATCTTAAGAAAACTGCTCAGATAATAGCGGAATGTTCCAAAACTGATTTTAAACCAATCTGGTTAGAACTTATTCTCCGTTACTTAGGTTACGGTTCTCGTCACCTCAAATATTTAAAGGATGGCAAAAAAATATAATTTTCTGTGTTTTTAAGTTGATTTTCTGCCAATATGATGTTGATAATTTCCAGATAAACTGAGAGTAAAACCGCTAAATTACTCTAATGATTTATTAATTAAATAGGAGAGTTTAAGATGGTTAAGACAGTTATATGTTCTGTGGGAACCAGTGCTGCAAAAGGTTTGAAAATTAAACCGTCCGAGCTGCTAAATTGGGTGAAACAACAAAACAGTATGGAAGATGCTGCTAAAAAAATGTTTTCAACTTTTTGTAACATCCGTCCTGAAGGAGAAAGCTTAAAAAATGATTTGTCTGCTGAGATTCACTCTCTTGTTCGGATTGGCATTACTAATAGCGATAGAATAATTTTGCTAGCTTCGAGTACAGACGATGGATATTGTTGCGCTCTTGCTGTTGAGAAATACCTGAAGCATTACTGGGATGGCATAGATGTTAAAACAGAACAAGTTCCAGGGCTTCAAGTTGTAGATGCTAATCTTTTCCGAACTAAAGGAGTTGTTGAATTTATCCGACTCATTATTGAAGAAGTTAATAGCTACGGCGCAAGTAATATTATCCTGAATCCAACCGGAGGATATAAAGCATTAGTTCCTTACACAGTTTTATTAGGAATGCTGAAAGGGGTTAAGTGTGACTATATTTTTGAGCAATCTACTACTTTACTGGAACTACCTCCACTCCCTGTAGAATTTCGTCGATCGCAATTTGAAGCCTATAAAGAATTACTGGAAAAGATTGAGCATGAGACAGCAATTTCTCAAGTAGAATGGGAAAATAGTATCCCTTATACTGAAAGAGCAGCGTTTGAACCACTAATTGAGTGTTCCCAGGAAGGAGTAACTCTTTCTGGCGTAGGTTTCTTGTTTCTTGAAGAGATGCGTAAGCCTTCAGTTTTAGTTCCCTTTCTTTCTCAGAAGGCTATTAGAGATTGTTTCGATAATCTAGCACAACTAAAACAGTGCGATCCGTTTGCTTTTTTGTTGAAGGCTGCTACTTCCAAAGATGGTTTTCAACAATATGAACATATTAACCTTGGGAATGGGTTGCGCTGGCTCAAGCCAGGAAGGACAACTGACCGCTATTTAGTCTCTGTAGAAGGCTGGCGGATGTTAGTGTGGAGAGCAATTCGTGAAGACCAGGAAGGCTCAAATTATGCAAGCAAGGTTAAAGTTAATCCTAATACTGAACGACGCTCTTATTCTCCTTTCATGCGAATGGATTTCGTGTATTAATCTAAGCATGAATTAATGGCGATCGCTCATTTTTTCAACTACCAAAATGCTAAAACTGCAACGCCGATCACCTTGAATATCTAAAATACTGCCAATCATCCATTTCTCACTTATCTGACACTATGACCTCAATTCAATCTCCTCCCCAACTCTCTTTAGCAGATTTCCGAAAACTGCCAGAAACTAAACCAGCCAGTGAATATATCGATGGTCAAATCTACCAAAAACCCATGCCTAAAGGTAAACATAGTTCAATCCAAAGTTTGTTAACACCTGCTATTAATCAAGTAGGTATTTCCAAAAAGATAGCGCGTGCTTTTACAGAATTACGCTGTACTTTTGGCGGACGTTCAATTGTCCCAGATATCACAGTTTTTTCCTGGGATCGAATACCTCTAGATGAGAAAGGAGAAATCAAAGATGAATTTGAAATTTACCCAGATTGGACTATAGAAATACTGTCACCAGAACAAAGTTCAACTCGCGTTATTAATAAGATTTTATTCTGTTTGAATCACGGAACAGAGTTAGGCTGGTTTCTCGACCCAAAAGAGCGTCTAATTATGACTTTTCAACCGGGAAAACAACCGGAAGTTAAGCAAGAGCAAGATATTTTACCAGTTTTAAGTTCTCTCACAGATTTACAG
>JBAVZX010001329.1:0-2664 GCA_049589015.1 Phormidium sp.
CATTAACGCCGCTTTAAAGTTAAATCCTAATATCAAAAAAGTTGCAGTTTTCTACGCTCAAAATGATGCGTTTAACAAGTCGGAAACCGAAATTTTTCAAAAAACTCTCAAGGAAAAAGGGCTAGATATCGTCACTATTCAAAAGTTCTTAACAACTGATACTGACTTTCAATCCCAAGCAACTAACGCGATTAACTTAAAACCAGACTTAATAGTAATTTCTGGTTTAGCAGCCGATGGCGGAAATTTAGTACGACAATTGCGAGAATTGGGTTACAAAGGCATTATTATTGGCGGCAATGGTTTCAATACTTCTAACATTTTCGCCGTATGTAAAGCAAGTTGCAATGGTGTATTAGTCGCCCAAGCTTATAGCCCTCAACATTCCAACGCAATTAATCAAGCTTTTCGTGCAGCTTATCAGCAACAATATAAGAAAGAACCACCTCAATTTAGTGCCCAAGCTTTTGCGGCAGTTCAAGTGTTTGTAGAAGCCCTGAAAGCTGTAGATAAAAGAAGTGATATTGCTAAAATGCCTTTGGCTCAATTGCGTTCTGACTTGAACAAAGAAGTACTAACTCGCAAGTACGATACTCCCTTGGGCGAAATTGCCTTTACCCCGGTAGGTGATGTAATTCAGAAAGATTTTTATGTCGCGCAATTGCAAGTTGATGCTAATGGTAATAATGGCAAGTTCGCCTCTGTAAAAAAATAGTTATGCGTGATTGGTCTGAAAAAATGACCGATCACAATTGACCAATAACTAATTAAAAATATGAACTTAACTCTGTTTATTCAACAATTTCTCAACGGTTTATCCATTGGCAGTATTTACGCAATTTTCGCATTAGGATATACTTTGATTTTCTCTATCTTAGGCATCATTAATTTTGCTCATGGGGCAATTTTTACCCTTGGTGCATACTTAACTTATGCTTTGATGGGAGAAGCTTTTGGTTTTAATGGTTTGTTAGCTAATGCTGCATTACCAATTAAACTGCCCTTTCCTTTGGCGTTAATTTTAGGTAGTATCATAGCAGGTTTGGTGGGAGTTGCTATTGAAAGAATTGCCTTTCGTCCTTTACGCCAGAGAGGTGCAGATTCACTTTTAACAGTTGTTTCCAGCTTAGGTGTAGCTTTAATAATCGTCAATTTGATTCAGGTTTTAGTAGGTGCAGAAAACTACACTTTTCCTGGTAATACTTTTGGCAATTTACCTGCATCTATTAACTTTGGTTCTGCGGAAAACCCGATTCCGATTCGCACTGTACAAATAGTAATTTTTCTAGTTTCTGTGATAGTTGTAGCCATTCTCACTTACTTTATTAATTACACCAAATATGGTAAAGCAATGCGGGCGGTAGCCGAAGATCCAACTACTTCTAGTTTGTTAGGAATTAACACTGATGGTTTTATCGTTCTCACCTTTTTTATTAGCAGTTTTCTAGCAGGAGTAGCTGGAACTTTAGTCGGTTCTAGTGTGGGTATTCCTGGGCCTTATTTTGGGATTGCTTTTGGTTTAAAAGGTTTAGCTGTGATTGTTTTAGGCGGTTTAGGTAGTATTCCCGGTGCAGTTTTAGGAGGTCTATTAATTGGGGTAGTAGAAGCATTTGTTCCTGGGCAATATTCAGCATATAAAGATGCAGTAGCTTTTGGAATATTATTTATTATGCTGCTAGTTAGACCTGAAGGTTTGTTAGGACGGCGTTTAATTCAAAAGGTTTAATTAATCATGGCTGATTTTTTTAATACTTATGGCCCTTTAATCATTTCGATGATACTAGGTGCATTACTAGGACTATCGCTTTATTTACCATTAATGACTGGACAATTGTCTTTAGCTAGTCCCGGTTTTTATGCTTTAGGTGGCTATATTGCCGCTATTTTATCGACAAAAGTTTTTCCGATTGAGGAAGGTTTATTTCCGATTCCTTTGTTGTTATTGGAGATGCTAATTGCTGCCATAATTTCTGCCATCTTAGGAATTTTAGTGGGAATTCCCGCATTGCGACTTAGGGGAATTTATTTGGCGTTAGCCACAATTGCTTTTGTAGAAATCTTGCGGGTTTTATCGCTAAATTTAGAAATTACAGGCGGTGCAGTGGGAATTTTTGGTATCCCGCAACCTTTTGCTTCTCCCATTGAGTATTTATGGGTAGTTTTGCCTTTACTTTTAATTAGTATGTTTTTATTATATCGGTTAGAAATTATCCGAGTGGGTCGGGCATTTGTGGCTATTCGAGAAGATGAATTAGCTGCTGGTGCAATGGGAATTAATCCCACTACTTACAAGGTTTTAGCTTTTACTTTAGGAGCAATTTTAGCTGGAGTTGCTGGTGCTGTAAGTGCTCATTTTTTAAATACTTGGAATGCGAGACAAGGGACTTTTGATGCCAGTATTATTTATCTAACTTCGGTGTTAATTGGTGGGAGTAGAAGTTTTGTTGGCCCGGTGTTAGGAGGAATGGTATTTACTGCTTTACCAGAAGTTTTACGAGGGGTTGCAGATATTCCAGGTTTACCTATTTGGTTGGCACAATTATTAAGGGATGGTCGCTTAATTATTTTCGGTGTTTTAATTGTTTTAGGAACAATCTTTTTCCCTCAAGGTTTAGTAACTCCCGATTTATTGAGAAAATTTAAACTAAAAGCATAGTTCACTAT
>JBAVZX010001330.1:0-15002 GCA_049589015.1 Phormidium sp.
TGGGGAGATTTGCCCTCTAGCCTGGTTGGAGCAATCCTGTTAGGTTATGGCGAGTCTGTGAACCAAGAATCCTCGCACTTATAGGGCGAGGAGTGTCAATGTCCATCGTTTTTCGCAATAACTGTACCCAAAGAAATATTTCTCAAGACAAAATTTCTGCTCGCCGGACTACCAAATTCTGTGAATTTTTCCTTAAGCCAACCCGGATTTATCTGTGTTGGTTATTTTATGGTGAGATGAACCGATCAACTGTGTGTCACAATTGTTCACAGTTTGAGCAAAAAGTTAAATAAATTAAAGTAGGCATCAGTGATGGAACTGATATATCAGTATGCTTGGCTAATACCCGTCCTACCACTTTTGGGGGCGATGATAGTCGGCATCGGGCTGATTTCATTTAGCAAATTTACCAACCAACTGCGACAGCTAAACGCAGTGTTTATCGTCTCCCTACTGGGAGCCGCAACGACCCTTTCCTTTGCCATACTGTGGAGTCAATTTACTGGTCATGCACCCTACACTCAGACTCTAGAGTGGGCATCGGCAGGAAGCTTTCACCTGACAATGGGCTACACGATCGATCACCTAACAGCAGTAATGTTAGTAATCGTCACCACAGTAGCCTTCCTCGTCATGGTCTACACCGACGGCTACATGGCACACGATCCGGGGTATGTTCGCTTCTATGCTTACCTCAGCTTGTTTAGCTCATCGATGTTAGGTCTGGTAGTAAGCTCCAACCTTGTGCAGGTATATATCTTCTGGGAACTGGTCGGGATGTGTTCCTACCTACTGATTGGTTTCTGGTACGATCGCTCTTCAGCCGCAGACGCTTGTCAAAAAGCATTCGTCGTCAACCGAGTCGGCGACTTTGGCCTATTGTTAGGCATCCTGGGATTATATTGGGCAACAAGCAGCTTTGATTTCACTGTCATCGGCGAACGCCTACAAGCCGGAGTCGAATCTGGACAAATAGCAGCTGGAATAGCTGCATTGTTGGCAATTTTAGTATTCATGGGCCCAGTGGCCAAATCCGCCCAAGTCCCCCTGCACGTTTGGCTCCCAGACGCGATGGAAGGCCCAACCCCCATTTCCGCCTTAATTCACGCCGCAACAATGGTGGCAGCTGGGGTATTCCTCATTGCCAGGATGTATCCCGTCTTTGAAAACATCCCCGTAGCAATGAATGTCATCGCTTGGACGGGGGCTGTAACCGCCTTCATCGGTGCAACAACCGCAATTACTCAAAATGACATCAAAAAAGGCTTGGCTTATTCCACCATGTCTCAGCTAGGTTACATGGTGATGGCAATGGGAGTTGGTGCTTACACCGCTGGACTCTTTCACCTGATGACTCACGCTTACTTTAAAGCCATGCTGTTCCTCTGCTCTGGATCAGTCATTCACGGCATGGAAGGCGTAGTCGGTCACGACCCAGCTTATGCTCAAGATATGCGAATGATGGGCGGTTTGCGGAAGTTTATGCCCATTACCGCAATCACCTTTTTGATTGGCACTTTGGCAATTTCCGGTATTCCTCCTTTTGCCGGATTTTGGTCAAAAGACGAAATTTTAGGCTCTACTTTCGCGGCTAATCCAGTTTTGTGGATAATTGGCTATTTGACTGCGGGAATCACTGCCTTTTATATGTTCCGAATGTACTTCACCACCTTTGAAGGCAACTTCCGGGGTAATAGCGCAGATGTGAAGAACACCATTAAGGCAGAAGTTTTCCAAAGCCAAGGTTTAGTTTTTGGCCCTGGGGCAATGAATCCTCAAGAATTGACTCTAGCCCAAGCTAGCGGTCATGATGATCATGAAGCTCATGAAGGTCACGGTCATAGCCATGAACCTCATGAATCACCAATTACCATGACTTTGCCATTGATGATCTTGGCAATTCCTTCGATGTTAGTTGGTTTGGTAGGCACACCTTTCCATAATTATTTTGAAGAATTCATCCATCCTGCGAGTGAATTAGTTGCCGAAGTACCAGCGGAAGCAGCACAAGAAGGTTTTACAGAATTTCTGGTTATGGCAGGTAGTTCTGTGGGCATTTCCTTGATTGGGATTACCTTGGCTTCGCTGATGTACTTGGGAGGTAAAATTGACCCCAGTGCGATCGCAGCTAAAATTCCCTCACTCTACAAAATCTCCAAGAACAAATGGTACTTTGACGAAGTTTATGATGTCCTCTTCGTTCAAGGTAGCCGTCGCCTAGCCAGGGCAGTCATGGAAGTAGACCTAAAAGTAGTAGATGGTGCAGTCAACTTAACAGGCTTAGTCACCCTACTTTCCGGCGAAGGTCTGAAATACTTTGAAACAGGAAGGGCTCAATTCTACGCCCTCATTGTATTCGCCGCTGTTTTAGTAGGCGTTATCGCCTTTAGCGTCACTTAGAGGCTCCAGGGGCAGAAGGTAAAGGGGAGAAATAAATTTACCCCTTTACCTTTTACCCTTTCTTACCTTCTGCCTTCTGCCTTTCCCCAAAAGTCTGGAATTAAAACCAAAGAAATAAGCATATTCGCCCACTTGGGACTAAAAATGGTATGGGCGAGAGTAGATCTGGTCTTAACTCAAATCAGACAAGATCATTCTTTAAGTTCTAGGAATTTAATAACTTGACTAGCAATGAATACAGCTAATTTTCCTTGGCTGACGACGATCATACTGTTTCCGATCGCAGCATCCCTACTCATACCCTTCATCCCCGATAAAGAAGGGAAAACAGTACGTTGGTACGCCCTGATTATCGGGTTAATCGATTTTGCCCTGATTTCTTACGCTTTCTATACCGGATACGATTTAAAAGAACCCGGTTTACAACTGTTTGAAAGCTATCCTTGGGTTCCCCAAATAGATCTAAATTGGTCAGTAGGTGCAGATGGAATATCTATGCCCCTAATCTTGCTGACTGGATTCATGACAACGCTGGCAACTTTAGCAGCTTGGCCTGTAACCTGGAAACCAAAGCTGTTTTACTTTTTAATCCTGGCGATGTACGGCGGACAAATAGCCGTATTTGCCGTCCAAGATATGTTGCTGTTTTTCTTGGTGTGGGAATTGGAATTGATTCCAGTTTACCTACTGCTAGCAATCTGGGGCGGGAAAAAGCGTCTTTATGCCGCTACCAAGTTCATTCTCTACACGGCTGGCGGGTCCCTGTTTATCTTAATCGCATCCTTAGCGATGGCGTTTTACGGCGATAACGTTTCTTTCGATATGCGTACCCTCGCCGCTAAAGACTTCGCTATCAACTTCCAATTATGGATGTATGCGGCTTTCTTCATTGCCTACGCCGTCAAACTGCCAATTATTCCCTTCCACACTTGGCTACCAGATGCACATGGCGAAGCTACCGCACCAGTACACATGTTACTCGCGGGGATTCTCCTGAAAATGGGCGGTTATGCCTTAATTCGGATGAATGCTCAAATGTTGCCTGATGCCCATGCCGTATTTGCCCCAGTTTTGGTGGTTTTGGGCGTGGTAAATATTATCTACGCCGCTTTAACTTCCTTCGCCCAACGAAACTTGAAACGGAAGATTGCTTATTCTTCAATTTCTCACATGGGATTTGTGACTATTGGGATTGCTTCCTTTACCGATTTAGGTTTGAGTGGGGCAATATTGCAAATGGTTTCTCATGGTTTAATTGGGGCAAGTTTGTTCTTTTTAGTAGGAGCAACTTATGACCGAACCCACACTTTGATGTTAGATGAAATGGGTGGTGTTGGTCAGAAAATGCGAAAGATGTTCTCCATGTGGACTGTTTGTGCTTTGGCATCTTTAGCATTGCCGGGAATGAGTGGTTTTGTTGCAGAATTAATGGTGTTTGTGGGCTTTGCGACTAGCGATGCTTATAATCCGACTTTCAAGGTAATTGTAGTTTTCTTAGCAGCAGTGGGTGTGATTTTGACCCCAATTTATCTGTTATCAATGTTGCGGGAAATCTTCTACGGGCCGGAAAATAAAGAGTTAGTAGAACACGAAGCTTTGATTGATGCTGAACCGAGAGAAGTGTTTATCATTTCTTGTCTGTTGGTGCCAATTATTGGGATTGGTTTTTATCCCAAAATGCTCACGCAAATTTACGATGCCAGTGCTCAACAATTAACAGCACGTTTGCGGGCAGCAGTGCCAACATTAGTGGAAAATCCTCAACCTGTTAATCCTTTGCCAATGGCGTTTCATAAAATTACTTCTGCACCCAAAATTGGTAAATGAATGAGAATTGATTTTTAAGTATATTCCGCCCCTTTGCAGGGGCTTTTTTGTTTGGTAAAATTGCTAATATTTCAAATCATTTTTCCTTCTAATAAGTAAATTGTATATGTTATAGTCCGTCATGCCCTCAAAACAACAGCGCACAATTTTAATAATTGATGATACGCCACACGATCGCGAAACCTATCGCAGATATCTCCAAGCTGACAAAAATAATCATTACATTATTTTAGAAGAAGAATTAGCAGAAGACGCTCTAGCATTATGCAAAATACGGACAATAGATGGAATTCTGTTAGATTTTCTACTGCCAGATTTAGATGGATTGGAGTTTTTGAAACAGCTGCAAACGCAGATCGGCGAAAAATGCCCACCTGTAATTATGATTACTGGGCAGGGTAATGAAGCTATAGCAGCTAAAGCAATTAAAAACGGTGCTGAAGATTATTTAATTAAACGGCAGATTACACCTGATAGTTTAAGGTTAGCAATGCACGCTGCGATCGAAAATACCGAATTACGTCGCCAACTACGCGCCAGCGAGGAACGTTTTCATACATCTGTAGATAATATGCTAGATTGCTTTGGCATCTATTCAGCAATACGGAATGAGTCAGGGCAAATAGTAGATTTTCGGATTGATTATTTGAATGCAGCTGCCTTGGTAGGTAATCATCTAACAGCTAATGATATAGGAAAGTCTTTATGCCAAGTTTTTCCTAATACATATCAAAGTGAATTATTTAGCAAATATTATCAAGTTGTAGAAACAGGCAATCCGATAACTAAAGAATCTCAGATCTACACAAATATCGTTGGTACTCAAAATTTAACCAGATTTTACGATATCCGAATCAGTAAATTAGGTGATGGTATGGTGGTATCTTGGCGCGATGTTACCGCCCGTCAAGAAGCAGAAATAGCCAGACAACAGCAAATAGAAAAGGAAAGAATAGTTAATCAAATTGCTCAACAAATTCGGCAATCTCTGGATTTAGAACAAGTACTTAATACTACTGTAACGGAAGTACGAAAATTTCTCCAAAACGATCGCGCGATCGTTTTGCGTTTGCAACCAGATGGTAGTGGTGTTGTAGTTACAGAATCAGTTGGTTCTGAATGGAATTCTATGCTTCATACAAGTATATATGACCGCTGTTTTATGGAAACCTATATAGAAGTTTACCGCCAGGGATTAGTCACCAGCAAAAGTGATATTGTTGACAAGGAAACTCATCCTTGTTATATGGAGTTAATGAATAAATGGGAGGTACGAGCAAACTTAGTAGTACCAATTTTGCAAGATGATAAATTATGGGGATTATTGATTGCTCATCATTGTGCAGCGAGACGAGAGTGGCAAATTCCAGAAATTAATTTACTTCAGCAATTAGCAACTCAAGTTGGGATTGCTATTAAGCAATCAGAACTTTATCAACAAATGTGTAATGAATTAATAGAACGTCAGCGGACTGAGGCAGCATTGCGGCAAAGTGAAGCACTGTTTCGCAGTGTGTTTGAATCGAATATAATTGGGATTTTATTTTGGAATAATGCGGGGAAAATATTGGATGCAAACGAAACCTTTTGCCGCATGGTTGGCTACAGTCGAGAAGAGTTGCTGACGGGAAAATTTCACTATAAAGACATTACACCACCGGAATATGAAGAGTTAGATGCTGAAAAATTCCAGACTTTACAAAAAACAGGTTACTGTAAACCATTTGCTAAAGAATACATCGGCAAAAATGGTAAACGTCTGCCAATTTTATTAGCTGGTGCCTATCTCCCAGGATCTAGTGATAAAGGTGTGGCTTTTGTGCTGGATATTAGTGAGCAAAAGCAGTTAGAACAAGAAAGGGAAAAGCTTTTATTAGAAGCAGAGATAGCGCGTGAAGAAGCAGAAATAGCTAATCGTACTAAAGATAAATTCCTGGCGATCGTATCTCATGAATTACGTTCTCCGCTTACCACTATTCTCGGTTGGGCAAGCTTGCTAAGAAATCGCAGTTTTGATGCTGGTACAATTCAAAATGCACTGGAAACAATTGAACGTAATGCTCAAGTTCAAAACAAAATAATTGACGATTTATTGGATATTTCGCGCATTATCCGGGGTCATTTACAGATAAATCTTAACCCGGTTAATCTGGCTAACGTGATTGAGATAACTATTATTAATATGCAACTGTTGGCCGAGAATAAAAATATTCAATTAGCGGCAAAAATAGGGGATAAAAATGTAAAAATTCTGGGTGATAATCATCGTTTACAGCAAATTATCACAAATTTACTGACTAATGCAATTAAATTTACTCCTAATGGTGGCAAAGTGGAAATTCAACTTTCAGTTGTCACCAAGCCGGACGAAAAAAGCTCAAATATTTCAGAAAATAGTTATGCACAAATTCGAGTTACGGATACAGGTAAAGGAATTAGTGCAGATTTTTTGCCTTATGTTTTTGAGTGTTTCCGTCAAGAAGATGGCAGTAGTAAATACTCTAATGATGGGGTAGGTTTAGGATTAGGGATCGTTTATCATTTAGTTGAACTACACAGCGGAACGGTAACTGCGACAAGCCCTGGAGAAGGAAAAGGTGCGACTTTTACAGTAACACTGCCACTTTTTCAGCCTAAACAATTGAAGTGAGCTAATGATTGAAAAGCAAATGATAAACAACCAAATTACTTCCGAAATAGTTGACTTAACTAGCTGCGATCGCGAACCAATTCACATTCCTGGTTCAATTCAACCTCATGGTTTTCTGTTAATTTTACAAGAACCAGAATTAAAAATAATTCAAGTTAGCGAAAATACCACAGAATTTATTGGTAAACAGCCAGAAAAATTATTAAACACTTACTTGGAAAATTTACTAAAACCCAAGCAAATAGAAGCAGTAAAAAAATGCTTAGAGTCAGATTTTGAAAACGTTAATCCCTTGAAATTAACATTTAAAACCAAAAGCAAACTTGTCATATTTGATGGAATTATTCACCGCTTTCATGGTGTTTTATTTTTGGAATTAGAGCCAACTAAGACCAAAACACCTCCTGATTTTTTCGGATTTTATTATTTAGTTCGAGGGACAATCAGCAAATTACAAAACGCATCAAATTTGTCAGAAATGTGTAATGTTATTGTCAGGGAATTGCAAAAAATTACGGGATTCGATCGGGTAATGGTCTATCAATTTAATCAAACAGGATCGGGAACCGTAATTGCCGAAGCCAAACGAGAAGATATCACACCTTATTTAGGTTTGCGCTATCCTGCATCCGATATTCCCAAACAAGCTAAACAACTTTATACTTGCAATTGGTTGCGGTTAATTCCTAATGCTAACTATCAACCTGTTTCTCTAATTCCGTCACTGAATCCTTTGACTAATTCCCCCACAGATTTAAGCCTCTCCGTCCTTCGCAGTGTATCACCAATTCATATTCAATACCTGAATAATATGGGCGTTGCTGCGTCGATGTCCATTTCATTAATTAAAAACAAAAAACTTTGGGGCTTAATTGCTTGTCATCACCAATCTATTAAACATATTAGTTATGAAATGCGAACCGCTTGCGAATTTTTAGGACAGGTTGTGTCTGGTGAATTGATAGCAAAAGAAGATAACGAAGACCTAGATTATAAAATTCAGCTAAAAGAGATTCTGGCTAGATTTATAGGATCAATTCCCCAAAATAATGATCTTATAGATGGTTTAACTCAATCAGAAGCAGATTTGTTAGCGTTAACTGGGGCTCAGGGAGTTGCTGTTTGTCAGGATAAGCAATGGATATTGATCGGTCAAACTCTGGAAATTACAGATTTAGAAAACTTACTCGAATGGATTGAAACTAAAATTGAAGGCAATTTATTTTACAGTGATGCTTTGCCTCAAGAGTATCCAGAAGCCGAAAGATATAAACAAATTGTTAGCGGAGTAATTGCTTTAGCCATCTCGAAAGTTCATCGTAATTATATCTTGTGGTTTCGTCCAGAAGTAATTCAAACTGTCAACTGGGGTGGTAATCCTAACAAACCTGTAGAAGTAACAGAAGATGATATTTTGCAGCTGTCTCCCCGCAAATCTTTTGGCCTTTGGCAAGAAACAGTAAAAGGCAAATCTTTGGCGTGGAAACCTTGCGAAATAGAAGCAGTTTTAGAACTGCGTAGCGCCATTGTCGGAATTGTTTTGCGTCGTGCAGATGAACTAGCAAAGATTAACATAGAGTTAGAACGTAGCAATAATGAATTAGATGCGTTTGCTTATATTGCTTCTCATGACTTAAAAGAACCATTACGAGGAATTCATAATTATGCTAGTTTCTTAATTGAAGATTATGCCGATGTTTTGCATGAAGAAGGTATCTCTAAATTAGAAACTTTAGTCCGTTTGACACAGCGAATGGAAGATTTGATTGATTCTTTGCTACATTTTTCACGGTTGGGAAGGATAGCATTAAATTGGCAAGAAACAGATTTGAATGATTTAATAAAAAATGTAATTGATGTATTAAATTTGAGTTTAGCGATGTCTAATGTAGAAATTCGCATTCCTCGAGTTTTACCAAAAGTAAAATGCGATCGCGTCCAAATGAGCGAAGTTTTTAGTAACCTCATTAGTAATGCGATTAAATATAATGATCGCACCGAAAAATGGATAGAAATCGGCTTTTTAGATTTCGATAATCAATCTCGTCATGGTGCTGAACAGTCTTCAGAAGCGGCGATCGCTTTTTATGTACAAGATAACGGCATTGGGATTCGTGAATATCATCTCGAAAATATCTTTCGGATTTTCAAACGTCTACATGGGCAGAAAAAGTACGGTGGTGGGACAGGCGCAGGTTTAACTATTGCCAAGAAGATAGTTGAGCGACATGGCGGTAAAATTTGGGTAGAATCTAATTTTGGTGAAGGCAGTACTTTTTACTTTACCTTGCCAACTTAAGCTGACCACTCGCTAAAAATTAAAATCGATCTCATCTTATGAACGCCGCTACAAATCAATCTTTTTTAGTTGTTGAAGATAGCGATGAAGATTTTTTCGCTTTTGAGCGTATAGTACGGAAATTGTCAGTTACTCAAGCGATTTACCGTTGCTCAGATGGGGATGAAGCGTTAGACTTTCTCTATCACAGAGGTCAATATACAGACCCAGAACAAGCACCCCGCCCGTCAATTATTTTACTAGATTTGAATTTACCAGGTATTGATGGACGAGATGTTTTAGCTCAAATTAAACAAGATAGCGACTTGAACATTATTCCTGTGGTCGTATTTACGACATCTTCTAATCCCAAAGATGTAGAAACTTGTTACCAACAAGGAGTTAACAGCTACATTATTAAACCGATTAATGTTAACAAGTTGATGCTTACCATTCAAGTTTTGATTGAGTATTGGTTTAGTGCAAACACCTTACCAAATTTGGTTTAAAAATGAGTTATTGAGGTAGATAAAGGTAAATATTCTAATGACATCTAGCTGTCCAATAACATCTGCGAAAATCAACTTAGTAGAATTATAAGGAAGAAAACATTATGGAAGAACTACTCGAACTAAAAGAACTGCTACTAAAAGGTGATATTAAAGGATCATTAGCGATTGTTGAAGAACTTGAAGAAATGAGCAAACAAGATTTTATTGATAAAATTCGTAGTTATGCAATAATTCTACTTTTGCATCTCATCAAACAACAAGTTGAAAATCGCACAACTCGTTCTTGGGAAGTGTCTATCCGCAATTCAGTTCGAGAAATTCAAAGAAAAAATAAACGCCGTAAAGCTGGAGGTTATTACCTAACTCCAGAAGAATTAAATGAAACACTGGAAGAAGCTTTTTTAAACGCTATTGATGAAGCTTCCTTAGAAGTAGCAGAAGGACTTTATGAAACAGAAGAATTAGAAAAATTAGTTGATCAAGCAGAAATTATCGATCGCGCCCTAACCCTAATCTTACCATCAGAAACCGATAATTTAATTTAAGGAAAATCCTCTCTATTCCTCTGCATCTGAAGTAGTCAAAAAAAATGAGATAAGCAAAAAGCCCATCCCAAAATAGTTTTTTTTTCTCATTTCTCCAAAAATTAAGGATTCAAAAATCCCTGATGTTCACCACGTTTAGCGCGTAATTCCTCCAAAGTACCTTGTAACTTTAATCGTCCTTGATCCAAATAAATCACCCAATCAGCACGATTAATAACTCTGGGGCGATGACTAATTAAAATTGTGGTTTTTCCCCGACGATGACTTAGCAAATTTTCCAAAACTTGCGCTTCACTCACCGGATCTAAACCAGCAGTTGACTCATCTAAAACTAAAATTGATGGATCATTAACAATTGCTCTAGCAATAGCTAATCTTTGTCTTTGTCCCCCAGAAATATTCGCGCCAAATTCACCCAAAACACTTTGATATTTGTCAGGTAACTGACTAATAAATTCATCAGCGCCAGCAATGCGACAAGCTTTAACAATCTGCTCAAAAGTAACTTGAGGTGAACCTAAACGGAAATTTTCAATAATTGATCGACTCCAAAAATGGGCATCTTGGGGAACTAAAACTACCTGTTGACGGAAAGATTCTAAAGCTAAATCTTGCATATTATAAATGTCAATCCGAATATTACCAGATTGCGGCGGATATAACCCAGCAATCATTTTCGCTAAAGTACTTTTACCACAGCCAGATTTACCAATTACCGCCACAACTTTCCCCCCAGGAATCGTCAGAGAAAAGTTCTTCAGTAATTCTACTTTTCCCGGATAATGGAAGTTCACGTCGCTGCAAATAATATCAGAATTTCCGGGAATAATTGCTTCCGGTTTTTTCGGATCTCCTTCAGCTTCTGGGGTAGCATCGATGACTTCTGTTAAACGTTGGCTAGCTGCTTGGACACGAGCAAATTCATCAACAAATCCGATAGTGGTAGTAATTAAACCAGTAAAACTCTGATTTAAACTATTGAAAGCTAGTAATTGTCCAATGGTTAACTCTTTGTTGATCACTAGTAAACTACCTAACCAAAGTAAAGAGACTGCACCACTACCAGAAACAAATTCAGAAAATATATTATTAATAATCCCAATCTGATTGGTGCGGAGAGAGAGGTTTGCTAACCGACCAAATTTGCTTTGCATTTCTTCCCAAAATTGGGAAAAAGCGTTAGTAGTTTTGAGAGTTTGTGCGCCTTTGAAAGTTTCGACTAAAATACCTTGCGTATCTGCTTCTTGAACTAAGAGATTGCGGGTTTTTTGTTGGAGACTGGGTAAGAAAATAATGGTCGAAATAGTCATTAACCCAGCAATAATCACAGCAGCTATAGTTAATTTCCAGCTATAAATTAGCATGAAAATAAAAGAGATGCTAGCGACAAATAGCTGACTGGGGTAACTAACAACAATTTGAGAAACTAATTGATTAATTTCTTGAATATCTTGCAAACGGCTAACAATTTCACCACTGCGACGGGCTTCGTAGTAACTGAGAGGTAAACGGAGAATTTGCCTTGCGAATTCTAAGACTAAACCTAACTCTAGTCTTTGGGCGAAGTGAGCGATAAAATTAGATTGCAGTAGTCCTAAACCAGCAGTAAAAAGGTTCATGACGATGACTGCGATCGCAACACCAGTAAGTAACTGCATATCTCCCCGAATTAACACATCATCGGTGAGAATTTGCAGCAAAAACGGCGAAGCCAAAGACAGAAAACCTAAAACAACATTTAGCAGTAAAGCTTGTAATAATAGAGTGCGATAAGGCCAAACTCGTTCAAAAAAGCGACTAAAACCACCAACTTTATCTTCCGGTTGATTGTAGAAGCGAACAGGATCGGGTTCTAACAAAAGCATTACCCAATCTTCCCAACCTTCTGTTAATTCCTCTTTAGTAAGATAGCGAACTCCCACCGCCGGATCAGCAATTACATATTTCTTTTTTCGCTGCCCATACAAAACTACCCAGTGAGTTCCCATCCAGTGAATAATAGCTGGTAAGGGCGCATCATTCATGTGTTCTAGAATTTCCGGGGAACTTTTCACGGTTCGGGCATTAAAACCTAAAGCTTCGGCACCCCTTCTTAAACCTAGCAAGGTAGTTCCTAACTTGCCTGTACCAACTGCTTCTCGAATGCGGTTCAGAGTTAACAAACGCCCGTAAGACTTAGCAACAGAAGCTAAACAAGCTGCACCGCAATCTTCTTCACTATGTTGTAAAACAACTGAGTATTTCATCGGATAATCTGTATTAATGTTAGATGCTAGATCAGCTATTCATCGCAACCCAACACAAATCAGAAAAAAACACCCATCATATATATGGGTGTTGTTGTGAGTTTTTATCCGTTCCGAATTACATCTGTAAAGAAATTTGAGCAATTTTAAGATGGCTGCAAACTACCTTATTGCTCAAATTTTTAACTCACACCAGGCTTACCAGCAACCGTAGCCACTACCGTAACCGTAGCTGGCGCGGGAGTACGAGTAGTAGCGTGGACGGTAGTAATAGGAAGTACGATAATAGCTACGGTAGTAAGGGCGATAGTAACTGCCGTAGTAGGCACGACGGTAGCGACGGTGGCGGTAGCCGTAGTAGTGGTAGCAACCACCATTAACGCTAGCTGCTTCTTCAGAGTTTAATTCGGTAAAAAGTTCCAGTTTTTGAATTTCTTGGCTATCCATAAGTAACTCCTTTTGAGAATAAGTAACTCCTTTTGAGAAACTCAAATTTCTAACTCATACATCCAGTCTTACCAGCAACCGTAGCCAGAAGAATAGTAGCCACCACCATAGCCACCACCGTAACCGTAGCTGGTGCGGTAGTAGGAGTAGGAGCGTGGGTAGTAGTAAGAGGTGCGATAGTAGCGACGGCGATGACCGTAGTAGGAGGAACGACGGTAGCGGCGGTAGCCGTAGCCGTAATGACCACCATTAACGCTAGCTGCTTCTTCAGAATTTAATTCGGTAAAAAGTTCTGGTTTCTGAATTTCTTGGTTATCCATTTGAGTAACTCCAGTTGAGATGACAAGGGTAAAAACTCGCTTAGTAGTTTTGCTGATTTGTTGCTCTACCTTGCGAATTCAGTTACAGATTCCCCGCCTTACCCACTCCCATCCGGAAGGTATGCGGGTAGTTTAAAAAAATTTTTTCACCCAACTAACTGAATGTCATCATGAGTAACAGATTTGATTCCAACCTACTCAATCCTTTAGAAAGCGATGAATTTCTACCTCCAATTAGTCGTTGGGCAAAGTTAACAGGGTTGTGTTTAGCCGCGACAGTTGGTGCTGCATTAGCGTTATCTGCGGTGATTAAATACAATACGACTGTAGATGCAATGGGAATAGTTCGTCCGGCTAGTGAATTGCAACTTGTGGAGTCAGCAACACAGGGAAAAGTAAAAAGTATTGATGTTAAAGAAAATCAGGATATTAAAGCCGGAGATCCGATCGCGAAAGTAGATGATCTTCCCTTGAAAACCCAAAAAAATAACCTGAAAAAACAAGTAGATCAACTAAGCGCTCAACTTGCTCAACTTGGTTCTCAAATAAATCAGTATAGGGCAAAAAATCCCAATTCTAGTAACATTTGGTACTTGTTCCGTCGTTACAAAAGCTTGGAAGAACAACTCAATAATACACAAAGCCAATATTACCAAGTTTCCCAAATGGTAGATAATGCGGTGTTACGTACTCCGGTATCTGGCAGAGTTCTTAAATTGGAGTTACAAAGTATTGGTCAACAGGTGAAAACTGGACAACAAGTGGCACAAATTCTTCCTACTAATACTTCCATGTTGATCAAAGCAAGAGTGGCGGTACAAGATATTGCTAACGTACAAATCGGCCAAACTGTACAATTGAGGATTTCGGCTTATCCTTATCCAGATTATGGGATTTTGCAAGGAAAAATTACTTCAATTAGTGCCGATGCAATTACACCACAAAATACCAGTACAGAACCAGTTTCTCCTTACTACGAAGTAACTATTGAACCGGAAAAAAGTTTTTTGGTGAAAAGCGATCGCTATTATCCCCTCCAACCCGGAATGGAAGTCACTGCTAACATTATTTCTAAAGAAGAAACTTTTCTAAGTTTTATTCTCAGGAAAGCTAGACTCACTACTAATTTGTAGGGATGTGGTGGTGACGGCGCGATCGCATTTTGAGGAAATAGGAAGTGCGATCGCAGTTTGGTAAAAAAAGATAGAATACTTTCACATAAGCCACGATCGTAGGAGAATTGACTAATGCAACTAGAAGACTATTTCGACTTCCAACGCTCCGACGATATTAGACTCAAAGGCACAAGAGTAGGAATTGAAACCATCCTTTATGACTTCATTCATCGCTCTCGAACTCCAGAAGAAATTGCCAAAACTTATCCTTCACTAACGCTAGAGCAAGTTTATGCCACAATCCTTTATTATCTGCATAATAAAGAAGTTGTCAGTCAGTATTTAGCTAACTGGTTAGAGTGGGGAGAACAGCAACGTAAAGCTCAAGAATTAAACCCTCCTCCCGCTGTAGTGCGGTTGCGTAAATTAAAAGCAGAAAGAGAGGCAATGAAAAAAGCAAATGAGTCTGAAGTATCTGTTGGATGAAAATGTAGACCCTAGTTATAAAATACAGCTACACCGACAAAATCCCGATATAGTTATGTGGGTAGTCGGCGAACCTGGTACTCCTCCAAGAGGAACTTTAGACCCAGAAATTTTGTGCTGGTGTGAGGAATATGATTTTGTGCTGGTTACAAATAACCGTACATCTATGCCTGTCC
>JBAVZX010001331.1:0-1543 GCA_049589015.1 Phormidium sp.
TTTAAGGCGAGAGTGGCTTTTTGCACTGCTAGGCGTAATTTGTCTGGCGATCGCACCCAAATATACACCAAAACTCCAGTTAATCCAGCTGAAATTCCCCCACCAATTCGCAACCAATGAGAAATTGGTGCTTGTTTTGACCAACCTCCCAGAGGAATTGCTGCTACCTGCCAATAACCATTGGGCAATTTTACTTCTAAAATTACCGGATTTTTGGCAAAAATTGCCCCTTTACCAAAAAATACTTCACCTTCTGCACCTAAGCCATCTTTTCCCCGCAAAGCAAATTCGATTGGTTGATGAGATTGGGGAAGATTTTTTTCCTGATTTGGCGAATTTATCAGTCCCGCTTCTTGAAAAATCGTGTCTCTGTCCACGATTACGCCAGCTAATCCCCAGTATCGTCCTGTTTCCGGGGGTTGATTTCGGGGTGTTAGAAAAATGGGAGTGCGGTTGATAAAACCTACACCCCCTTCTACTAAGTTTACTGGCCCTGCGATGACGGTTTTTCTGCTGTTTATTGCTCGTTCGATCGCGCCTCGTTCTTCTGGTACTGATGAAGGATCAAATCCGATCGCTGCTTCGTGACCTTGGAAAGGGTAGATGTGAGAAACTATAGAATCCCTGTACAATGCCACACTCCCAATGCCAGTTTGTTGGGAAACTAACACTTTGGCAAGGCGTTCAAATTCTGCTTGGTCAATTTCTGGATGATTGGAAACATACGCCACTAAGCCTCGCGCCAGAAATAGTCGGGAGTTTAAAGCGCCTTCTAATTTGGCGCGAACAGTACTGAGTTGATGCAGCACATCAGCGCGATTGCTTTCCCGAAAGCGCTGTTGTTCGGAGCGATCGATAATCGAGACACCAGCCAGAACTACCATTCCGGCTGACAGTGCTGCTATGTATGGTAAAAAGCGAATTCTCATAGATATACATTAATCGAAACAGCTAGCTAATGAGATTTTCATCAGTCAAACAATAAGTCAGTCATAATGCTACCCTGACAGTTTAACTAATTTTAGTTGTATGGCTAAATTTAGCTAAATTTGCCGAATTAACCTGAGAAAACACCTCACAGTCAACCAAACTAACTGTGGATTTTGTTGAAGTATCTAATTTGACTTAGATAAACTGAGAACTTTCTTTATTTTGTCATTTTCATAGCTTGTCAATCAGAAAATATGTCTTCATTTCGCCTTTACCTTTAACTGAAATCATTCCCCTTTCCTGAAATAAATATTTACCACACAAAATATTATAAGTAAATTCCGTTACTTGAATTTTACCCGGAACGCCTTGCGATTCCATGCGGCTAGCAATATTTACGGTATCTCCCCAAAGGTCATAAATAATTTTTTTAATTCCAATCACTCCAGCAACTACAGGGCCGCTATTAATACCGATACGGATGCTAAAAGGTTGTCCGTCTTTGGTGTGAAATTTTTTGATTTTCTGTAACATATCTAAGGCCATTTCTGCGATCGCTGCTGCATGATCTTCTCTGGGAATAGGAATTCCTCCTGCTACCATATAAGCATCC
>JBAVZX010001332.1:0-14177 GCA_049589015.1 Phormidium sp.
ACGGATGCTACTGCTAATCCAATTGCTAAACCCCACCAAAGTCCAACTCCACCAAAACCTAATTTAAAACCTAGTAAATAGCCGCTACTGAATCCTATACACCAATAGGCGAAAATGCCAATTAACAGGGGTATTCTGGTATCTTTTAATCCGCGTAAAGCGCCGACAGCAGTAACTTGAATCCCATCGGCTATTTGAAAGAATGCAGCTACTTTCAGCAATGCTTTTGCTTGGCTTACAACCGCAGTATTTTCGGGATTATTAATGTCAATATAAAGGGACACTATTCTTTCTGGCATTAACCAAAATAATATGCCCATAATTGCCATGAATAATCCACCCATGATAATTCCAATATAGCCCGCTAAACGTGCGCCTTTGACATTTTTTCGTCCTACTTCTTGTCCGACACGAACAGTAGTAGCAAAGGAAATTCCTAACGCAATTGTGAAGGTTGTCGCTGCTGTTTGTAAGGCGATTTGATGTGCTGCTAAGGTGATTGTTCCTAACGTTCCCATGATAAATGTTGTCACAGTAAATAACCCTGCTTCGACAGCAGTTAAGATACCAATTGGTAATCCTATATGCAATATTTTGCCAAATATTTGTTTATTAAATTGGTGAAGATTGTGAAATACATTATATTTTTTTAGAGTCGTTTCACTGTTGATGTAAATAATAATAGCAATCAACATACTCCAAAAAGATAGCGTACTTCCCCAACCAATTCCAGCTAATCCTAATGCTGGTAATCCTAATTTACCAAACATCAAAACATAGTTAGCTGCGATGTTTAAGAAGGTGCCACAAATTACTATTACCATAATTGGGCGAGGTTGAGAAACACCGGAAACAAAGTTTCTTAGTACTGCAAAAGCGATCGCTGGTACAACGCCCCAGGCGATCGCTTGCAAATACTCTTCTGTTATTGCTACAGTATTGGCATCTTGTCCAAATAATAGCAAAAGTGATTTCCCATAAAAAACGATTAAACTAATCGGAATTCCGAAAATAATTGCTAACCACAAACCTTGGCGAACTACACATTTTACCCTTTGAATTTGATTCGCACCATAAGCTTCTGCTACTAACGGACTAACCGCAGAAACAATTGCGGAACTAACAAGTAGTAAGATGGTAAAAGTAACAGCACCTAAACCGCCAGCAGCGATCGTTTGACTTCCTAATAAGCCCATCATTACTGTATCGATAAATGCAGTTAAACTTTGCGCTAATTGTGCTGCTGCTAAAGGAATTCCTAACCGTAGAGTTGCCCTAATTTCTGAAGTAATCGAGGATTTTTGGAGAGTATACATTGTGCATTTTGATTAACTACTCCCGCATCCCAAATGTTAAGCTGTTAACAATTTTAGCCGCACCACCAATACAGGTGGAATTTCGCTAAAATTACTACCCCAACTCAATAAGTAGTTATTTGGGTAGTCAGATGGAAATGCAGGTTCCTCTAATCCATCTAACACGAATCCCACTCGAAAAGCTTCACCCAAAAGTAGATGAATTGGGCGATGAAAATAGAGATGTGGTTTTTGTTGATTGCGAAGTGCTAATCCGTAAGTGACTGTAGGTTGCAAATATTTTGATACTTTGATAAAACAGTGAGTTTCGAGTTCACCATTGCTTTCTGTTTCTTCTGCAACCATACTAATATGAGGGTTGTTAAAACAAGGGTGCATGATAGAGAACACGAAGCAACCTTGAGGTTTTAGTAATTTAGTTAGCGCCCGGAATAAAGGCGTAATTTCTGCCATATCCATTAACGCCATTGCAGATATAGCAGCATCAAAACTGTTTTCACCTAATTGTAATAAAGCTGTTTCATCGGTAGCATCTATGACATGATAGGCGATCGCTTCTTGCGCTTGAGTTCGCCCAATAGCACAAGCAATTAATTGTTCGGAAAAGTCGATTCCTACTACTTTTGCGCCCAAACTTGCTAATCTTCGGCTAAATATGCCATTTCCACAACCGATGTCTAAAATGCGATCGCCAACTTTTACTCCCAGCAATCTTTCTGTAGCAGGACGAACTAACAAGCGATGAAAATCATTACCATCATCCCCCATTTGAGCATCCCAATTTAAAGCATTGGTATTCCAAGAAGCCTGAGTTTCCTGATTCCAATTTTTAGGGGAATCAGGATTTCTAGCTGGTTCGTTGTTCATTCTATTAGTCGGGAAATTCCAGAAAATAAGTCATCAATGCCAACTTTAACTCAATTTATTCTAGCCAAGAATCTACATGGTAATTTTCTAATTCCAAGCCAGAATCAAGACTAATTTCATCAGCAATATAAGCCATTCCAGAGATAGCAGTATTAGCAGGTACTTCGTAAGCACGTCCGCTATGAGCACCGCCTAAATACTGTTCCCCATCAAACTGAGCAAACCAATAATTTGACTCACCTTGATGTTTGGAATGAATCACAATATCTTTCCATCCATAGCTCATTTGTTCAGTGACAACGATCGGCGCAGCACCATATCCAAGGTGTGAAACTAAGCGATAACCTTTGCCTTCTGGTTGGAAAATTAGGATGGGATATTCTTTAGTATTGCTAGTATCTTCTGTCAGTAAATAAACAATGACTTCGTATTTTCCATCATCGTTTAAATCTACTCGATTGTAATAGTAACGACTTAAGTTTGTTTTGGGAGAGAGCGATCGCGCGATCGCTTTTTCTAAATCCAAATCATGATGATTTTCCGCAAGCACGTACCAAATTTGACTTAAATCTATGCTTCTTACCACAGGAAGATGTTGATGCGCTATTGCTAGCAAAATTCTGCTCAAAGTATCCCAAGTTTCAAAACCGACAATTCCATCAACTGTAATCCCAACTCGCCGCTGAAAATGTCTCACCGCCCACTCAGTTACAGAAGTGAAAACGCCATCGATCGGACTATCATAAAGATAATCACCAGTCTTTAACAAAGCTTTTTGTAACCCTTTAACAATTTCTCCCTTGCTACCTCTTTTTAGCTTCGGCAAATGAATCGGAGATCCGGCATAAAGTGCTTGCCAAGTAAAGATATCTACCACACCATTTACAGGTAAAAACATCACTTCTTGGAACTCTTCTACCATGAGTTTCATTGCGCGATCGAACTTGCCTTTATGCAATTTTGGATTGTGAAATTGCCGTTCAGCTTGCCGAGAACCTAGCAGTGCTTTCCAGCGTAATAATAACTTTTGTAGTTCTACTACTTCAGCACCAATACTCCCTAGTTTCAGAATCGGTTTGTATTGAAAAATATTGCCCAAAACTAAAACGTAACCTTGCTCAGAAAACTCGGAAAACATAGTTAAGCTCCTTTTTACCAAACTGTATCTTCAGGACTTAATTGCCAGATTCTTTCCAATAATTGAACTCTTTGTCGTCGCACAAAAGCACGATATTGTTGGTAAGCAGTCACCCCTAAAACTAAAACAAGAGGCACAATTCCTACTGGAGGAATAGAAATTGTGTTTCCTTCAGCTAAATTTAGAGAATTTGCTTGAGAGAATCCCACAATTTGTTGGTTTTGGGAATTAACAGTGTTAGTAAACTGAGGGAAAGCTTCAGGATATTCAGAATAGGTAGATTGCATAACTTAGATCCTCCATAATTTAATTTTGTGTTTGGTGCATCAGGGAAGATTTACTATGATGAACCTGATTTATTTGGCGGTTACATTTTTTTTGTCTTAGCCAAAGTTCCCCGGATTGAGTTTTTAAATAAGTTGGATCAGCAGTATTTTGACGGCTTTGTGATCTGTACTTCGCCTAAAACTGAACACTTGTAAATTTATCCGTAAATCGGGAAAAAGTAGGGAAGAATTGCCACTATGCGCCAGTTATGCCAAAGTAAATGTAAAATTACAACGGTTAATTTATCACCAAATCCAAAGTCGATTATAAATGCCTAACTTAATTTATGTAGAGGAAAAAAGTCTTTCCTTTACCTCAAGTTGGCAAATTTATCTGTGATCTCAATCTAAAATCAAATGATTCCTTCAGCACAAACTCTCTGGCAAGATTTAATTTCCATTCGAGAAACAAAACCTCTCATTCATAACATCACTAATTACGTGGTGATGAATAATACTGCTAACGCTCTATTAGCTTTAGGTGCTTCTCCGGTAATGGCGCACGCCTTAAATGAAGTAGAAGAAATGGTGAACTTAGCAGCAGCTTTAGTGATCAATATTGGCACTTTAAATGATGATTGGATTTCCGCAATGCACAAAGCGATGTTCACTGCGAAAAAACTTAACAAACCGATAATATTTGATCCGGTGGGTGCAGGTGCCACAATTTATCGCACCGAAACTACAAAGAAACTATTAAATATAGCGACACCAACTGTAATTCGTGGTAATGCTAGTGAAATTGCTGCTATTGCTAATCAAAACATCACCACTAAAGGAGTAGATAGCACTCAAGATTCCCAAACAGTTGTCACTGTTGCTCAAACTCTAGCAAACCTTTATCAATGCACGATCGTTATTAGTGGCGCAATAGATTTTATTGTTAGTCAAGAGCGAATTTTTCAGATTGAAAATGGGCATCCACTGATGTCAAAAGTTACCGGAATGGGTTGTACTGCAACTGCTTTAATTGGTGCTTTTCAAGCAGTTAATTCTGATGCTACTATTGCCGCTACTCATGCTATGGCAGTCATGGGAATTGCCGGAGAAATAGCAGCAGAACGATCGGCTGGGCCGGGTAGTTTGCAACTCAATTTTCTCGATGCTTTATATAACTTAAAAGCAGAAGATATCGCCGATCGGCTAAAATTAAGTGGAGCTTAATTATTAATTACCCTACAAGCAAATTACTGAACTTCTCCATCTCTTTCTTCTGCTGAGATCTGGCAGCAGGGGAGGTAGAACCTCCCAGATCTCATTCCCAGGTTGAACCTGGGAACGAAAAAAACGAAAAAAGTTCTCCTTTTCTTTCCTCTGCGTCCTCTGCGTCCTCTGCGGTTCAAAAAAGCTCTATGGGTTATGTAATTGCTGTTGATATTGGTACCACAAGCACTAAATCAGTTTTATTTACGGAAACTGGTAAAATGCTGCAAAGATCCGCTGTTGATTATCCTGTATTAACACCAGTTCCGGGAGCCGCTGAACAAGAACCAGAAGCAATATTTTCAGCAGTAATTACCACAGTTCAACAAGTTGTTGCCAGTAGTAAAATTAACCCTGCTGATATTTTATGCTTGTCTTTTAGTGCAGCAATGCACAGTTTAATTGCTGTGGATAGTCAAGGAAAATTGTTGACTAAAAGCATTACTTGGGCAGATAATCGTAGTAATAAATGGGCGACAATTGTTCAGGAAGAACGGCAAGGAAAAGAAATTTATCTCCGCACGGGAACGCCGATTCATCCAATGTCGCCTTTGATTAAAATTATTTGGTTGCGGGAAGAACAACCGGAAATTTTTGCGAAGGCGGCTAAGTTTATTTCGATTAAAGAGTATATTTTTTATCAATTGTTTGGCCAGTATGTGGTTGATTATTCTATTGCTTCGACTACGGGTTTACTGAATTTAAAACAGTTAAATTGGGATCGAGAAGCTTTGGAACTTGCCAAGATTACAGAAACGAATTTATCACGCTTGGTACCGACAACTTATATTTTGCAATCTTTGCGGGAAGAATACGCTTTAGTAATGGGAATTCCGGCGCATATTCCTACAGTAATTGGTGCTGCTGATGGGGTGCTTTCTAATTTAGGAGTTGGGGCGATCGGACCAGGAATAGTTGCCGTTACAGTAGGTACAAGTGGCGCAATTCGAGTTGTAGTAGATCGACCAATTTGCGATCCCCAACAGCGATTTTTTTGCTATGCTTTAACGGAAAACTATTGGGTAATTGGTGGCGCAGTTAATAACGGTGGGATTATTTTAAGGTGGATACGAGATCATTTAGCTGATGCTGAAGTATTAACTGCAAAAACTCTCAAACAAGATCCTTACGATATGTTAATAGCGATCGCGCAAACAGCACCAGCCGGATCGGAAGGATTAATTTTTCATCCTTATTTAACTGGAGAGCGATCGCCAATTTGGGATGCTAATGCTAGAGGTAGTTTTTTTGGACTTTCCCTCCGTCATACCAAAGCACATTTAGTTCGTTCTATGTTAGAAGGAGTTGTCTATAACTTATATTTAGTTTTCCAAGCTTTAGAAGATTTTGCTGGCGAAATTCACAGCATTCGCGCCTCTGGCGGTTTTGCTAATTCCTGTTTATGGAGACAGATCTTAGCCGATGTTTTTAATCAACCTGTCAGCGTTCCCGAAATCTACGAAAGTTCTAGTTTTGGTGCCGCAATTTTAGGACTTTATGCCCTGAAAAAAATCACCAAATTAGAACAAATTTCTCAGGAAATTGGTTTAACTTATCATCATCAACCCATTGCTAAAAACGTAGCCGTTTATCAAAAAATTATTCCGCTTTATTCCCGAATTTTAGCAAAATTTCAGGAGGAATATGCTCAAATTTCTCAGTTGCAAAAGGAGATTCAATGATACTGGATCATGAGCCTCCCACAAGAATTAGATCGAGAGTTTTGGCAAGAAGTTATTCAGTTAGAAGGAGAAAGACGTATGCCTTACATTACCAGCGTTGAAAGAATCGGAATTCAAAAGGGTATTGAGCAGGGTATTCAGCAAAGCCGACAAGAAATGAAGCAAATACTCTTAGAAAGTATTGAATTGGGGTTGGAGTTAAAATTCGGTAATTTAGGATTAAACTTGTTGCCGGAAATTTCTCAGATAGAGGACTTAGAGCAATTAAGGGCAATTCATAATGGGTTGAGAACTGTGAGTGCAGTAGAGGAGTTGCGACTGATTTATAAACCGACAAATTCTGACTAAAATTTAACTGGGATCTTGCAACAATGGAGGTAGAACCTCCTTTCACCTCGTTCCCAGGTTGAACCTGGGAACGAGAAAAACATAAATTTTTCTTCTTTAAGTTTGTAGTTGCGACTTCAGTCGGAGAGTAGGACTAAAGTCCTTACAACGAACCTTTTTTCAGTTTGTAGTTGCGACTTCAGTCGTTTTTTTCTTATTACTGATTCTGGTTTTGGCTTATGAATTTGCAGAAAGTTCGATCGCTCTCAAAATATTCTAGCTTAGTGACTGCATTGATTGGCTGTCTGGTAATTGTTGGTTGGGTATTTAAAATTGAATTGCTTACCAGCATATTTCCCGGAATACCACCGATGAGAGTAAATGCAGCTTTGGGATTTATTCTTAGTTGTGCTTCTTTATGGTTTTGGCATGAATATAATCGGGAAACTGAGAGTTATCCACGTTGGAAGCGATCGCTTTCTCTTCAACTTGCCATTGTAGTTGCTTGTATAGCATCACTGACATTAATCCAGTTTTTATTTAACATTAACTTAGGGATTGATGAACTGCTGGTTAAAGATTTCACTACTCACATTGGCTATGAATATCCGGGCCGAATAGCGATGTCAGCAGCGGTAAAATTCCTCATGCTAAGTGCAGCTTTAATCTTATTAAATCGGCGCATTTACAGTTTAGCTGAAGGATTGGCTTTTGGTAGTTTCTTAATTTCCCTTCTCGGACTAATTGGTTATATTTACCAAGTTCAAGATTTTTACAATCTGTTTTCCGGTGGTAGCATTGCACTAGCAGCAATTATCGCTTTTGGCATTTTATCTCTGGGGATTTTGTTTGCTCGTCCTGAACAAGGTTGGTTAAAGGTAATCACTAGTCCTGATGCCGGGGGAATAACTGCCCGTTACTTGTTGCCATTTGTGATTAGTATTCCCTTAATTTTAGGAGGTTTTCAGATATTATCTTATCGTTCTGACTTTATGCCAATTGAAGTTAGCATTATCTGTCTGAGCATCGTTAATATTTTAGTTTTGAGCGGTGTTGCTTGGTGGAATGCGAGATTTTTAAACAAGCTGGATTTAAAACAAAGAAAAACTGAATTGGCTCTGCGTCAATCTTATGAACGACTAGAAAACCGCGTGGCAGAACGTACAGTCGAATTGACTAATGCTAATAATTGTTTACAGGATAGTTACCAATTATTGTCTTCGGTAATTGAAGGAATTTCCGATTCGTTATTTGTCAAAGACCGCTTAGGAAAATATGTTATTGTTAACTCGGCAATGTGTCGAAAGCTCGGTAAGTCTAGGGAAGAAATTCTAGGATTAAATGATGATGATTTGTTTGTCTCAGAAATAGCTCAAAAGTTGAGAGAAACTGATAATCAAATTATGGAATTGGGGGAAACTCAGGAAATTGAAGAGGAAATATTAGATAACGAAACCAAGAAAACTTATCTTTCGACAAAAAGCCCTTGGCGAAATCAAGAGGGAAATGTAATTGGTTTAATTGGAGTAATTAAGAATGTTAGCGATCGCAAACAAACCGAAGTTGCTTTGCAAGCGAGTGAAGAACAACTGCGTTTGACATTAGAATTTGCCCAAATTGGGAGTTGGGCTTGGCATTTGGAAGAGAATAAATTGAACTGGAACAGTAAACTTTTCCAGTTGCTTGGTTTAGATTCCCAGACTGCGGAAGCTAACTATGAAACTTGGCGCGATCGCATTTATCCAGAAGATTTAGAGCGAGTAGAAGCAGCGATTTATTACGCACTCGAAAACCATACAGATTATGACACAGAACATCGGGTGATTTATCCCGATCGCAGTATTCATTGGATAGCTGCTAAAGGACGAGCAATTTACGATCGATCTGGGCAACCTGTGAGAATGTTGGGTGTAATTTTTGAGATTACCGATCGCAAACAAACAGAAATTTCCTTACAAGAAAGCGAAGAACGTTTCCGACGAGCAATTATCAATTCTCCGCTGCCAATTATTTTACACGCCGATGATGGCACAATCTTGCAAATGAATCATGCTTGGACAGAAATTACAGGTTATTCTTCTGAAGATATTCCCACGATCGCACATTGGACCGAGAAAGCTTATGGTAGTCGCAAAGACTCAGTTCGAGAAGGAATTGAAAGTTTACACGATCTCGATCGCCGAGTTTACGAAGGAGAATTTAGCATTCGCACCAGTAGCGGGGAAACTCGGATTTGGGATTTTTATTCTGCGCCGCTGGGTAAATTGCCTGATGGTAGGAAATTGTTGATTAGTAAAGCGATCGATATTACTGAACGGAAACAAGTTGAAGCAGATTTACAACAATATAAAGATATTTTCCAATTTGCTGAACATGGATTAGCTGTAAGCAAAGGGACTGTATTAGAAATAGTAAATCCTGCTTTTGCCCGAATGCACGGTTATTCAGTTGCGGAAATGATTGGCAAACCAATTTTGAGTTTGTTTCCCACTGAAACTTGGGGAGAAACAATTTCTTTTATCCAAGAACTTAATGAGGTTGGACACTTAACTCATGAGTCATATCATGTTCGTAAAGATGGAACTTTGTTTCCGATTTTCCTCGACATCACTATGGTTAAAGATGAGCAGGGAAATCCCCTGTACCGAATTTTGACTATGGTGGATATTAGCGATCGTAAACAAGCAGAAATTTCCCTGCAAGAAAGTGAAGAACGTTTGCGGTTAGCTTTGCACGCAGCAAATCAGGGAATGTGGGATTTGAATATCCAAACTGGAGAGGCGATCGTCAGTGCCGAATATGCCGGAATGTTGGGTTATGAACCAGAAGAACTTCAGGAAACAAATGCTAAATGGAGAGAGCGTTTACATCCTGAAGAACGAGAAACAGTTTATCAAGTTTATGCTGATTATATTGCTGGAAAACGCGATGATTACCGAGTGGAATGTAGACAACTAACGAAGATAGGTGAATGGAAATGGATTCTTTCTGTTGGTAAAGTTGTGAAATGGGATAAGTCGGGAAATCCATTGCGAATGCTGGGGACACATACGGATATTAGCGAACGCAAACAAGCCGAAGAAAACCTCACAGAAAGTGAAAAACAACTGCGTTCCATAATGGAAAATATGCCCGTGATGTTAGATGCTTTTGATGCTGAAGGTAACATTATTGTTTGGAATCAAGAATGCGAACGAGTTACTGGTTATTCAGCTGAAGAAATTATGGGAAATCCCCAAGCTTGGGAAATGGTTTATCCCGATCTGATTTATCGGCAAACAATGATGAAAAAATGGGCGGAATTCGGCAATAATTATCGGAATTGGGAATGGGATTTAGTCAGCAAAAATGGCGAAATAAAAACTATTGCTTGGTCAAATATTTCCAAAAAATTCCCGGTTCCCGGTTGGTCAGGTTGGGGAGTAGGTATTGATATTACTGAACGGAAACAAGCCGAATTAGGAATTATTCAACTGAACCAAAGTTTGGAACAACGGGTTAAAGAACGAACGGCGGAACTGGCAGCGGCAAATAAAGAATTGGAAGCTTTTTCTTATTCAGTTTCCCATGATTTACGCGCCCCTTTACGGGCAATTGATGGGTTTAGTAAAACTTTGCTAGAACGCTATGAAAACCAATTAGATGATAAAGGTAAACATTATCTCGATCGCATTCGTGCAGGTACACAACGCATGGGCGAATTGATTGATGATATGCTGATGCTTTCACGGGTAACTCGTGCCGAAATGAAGCGAGTTCCCGTAAATTTAAGTCAGATTGCTGAAGAAGTTAGCAAAAATTTAAGTGAATCGCAACCAGAACGTTTTGTACAATGGAATATAGCCCCGGAAATTACTGCTTTGGGGGATGCGGCATTGTTGCGAATTGTCTTGGAAAATTTATTAAGTAATGCTTGGAAGTTTACGTCAAATTGTCCCGAAACACAAATTGAATTTGGCGCTACTTTACTGTCGGAAAATATACTAGCTTACTTTGTGAAAGATAATGGTGTTGGTTTTGACATGACTTATGTTAATAAGCTATTCATTGCTTTTCAACGGTTGCATTCTGTTAATGAGTTTCCGGGAACAGGTGTGGGATTAGCGATCGTCCAAAGAATCATCCATCGACATGGTGGAAATGTTTGGGCAGAGGGAATTATAAATCAGGGTGCAACTTTCTATTTTACTTTAATTAGCAAATAAAAAATAGCCCCAATGGTGAAATATTATTAACTTCTGCTCAGGGATATAAAGCAATGCGAAATTTTATGAATCCGAATACACCAGGATTATTACTTTTAGTGGAAGATAATGCTGATGACGAAGAATTAACTCTGATGGCATTTGAGCAAGGTGGGATAACTAATCCAGTGGTGGTGGCGCGAGATGGTGTGGAGGCATTAGATTATTTATTTGCTACAGGTGTTTACTGCGATCGATCCCCAGACCAATTACCTGCTTTAATTCTTTTAGATTTGCAACTTCCGCGAATTAATGGATTAGAAGTGCTACAAAGGATAAAGAGTAATCGAAAAACTCAGCTGATTCCAGTTGTAATTTTGACTACATCTAATGAACAACAGGATTTAGTAGAAAGCTATAGCCTGGGTTGTAATAGTTACATTCAAAAACCTGTAGACTACGATCAGTTTCTCCAAGTTATTCAACAATTAGGTATGTATTGGTTGGTTATCAATTCTTCTCCACCTTTGTTAGCTGCGTATGATGAATAACGAAATTCGGGTGCTAATAGTTGAAGACAACCCAGATGATGCCGAATTGATTGTACTCCAACTCGAAGTCAGTGGTTATACCGTGATTTGGGAACGAGTAGAAAACAGAATCGAAATGAGTGCAGCACTCGATCGGCAAAGTTGGGATATGATTCTAGCGGATTACTCTTTGCCTCAATTTAATGCTTTAGATGCTCTCTCCGTCATGCAGGAGAAAAAGCTAGATTTGCCGTTTATTATTGTTTCTGGTTCGATTGGAGAAGAAATTGCCGTAGCTGCAATGAGAGCAGGTGCTCACGATTATTTGCTGAAAAACAGTTTATCACGATTGGTGCCAGCAGCGGAGCGAGAATGGCGAGAAGCACAGGTACGACAGGAACGTAGACAAGCTCTCCAAGATATTCAAATGCTGGCGTTTTATGACGAATTAACCGGATTACCAAATCGGACACTTTTCCTGCAAGAGTTACAAGATTGTATCGATGAATGTAAAGAAGAGTCTAATTTCTTTGGGTTGATCTTTGTGGATGTCGATCGCTACAGAAGTGTGAAATATGGATTTGGACATATTAAAGGCAATCAATTTTTAATTAAAGTTGCTCAAAGATTAGCAGCTTGGACGCAACCGAGCGATTGCGCTTCGCGCAGCACCAAAGGTGATCGATTAGCTCGTGTCGGTGAAGATGCTTTTGGTTTATTACTTAATAATCTACTAAATTTGCATGAATTGAGCCAAAAAGTAGAGCAAATTCATCAAATTCTCCGACTGCCTTTTCAAGTAGACAAATCATTAATTTACTCGTCGGTGAGCATTGGCGTTGTCGATAGTACAATGGGTTACAGTCAAGCAGAAGAATTTTTGCGGGCAGCTGATACTGCTACTTACAATGCTAAAAAGCAAGTAGGAAATACGGTGTTTTTTAACTCTAAAATGCAGACGGAGGAACTAGAAAGACTACGACTAGAAACTGATTTACAACAGGCAATTCAACAGCAACACTTACATTTGAATTATCAACCGATCATTTGTTTAAACACTAACAAACTTGTGGGTTTTGAAGCATTAGTCAGATGGCAACATCAAGAACGAGGGTGGGTTTCACCAGTGGAATTTATTCCTTTAGCTGAACAAACAGGACTGATTATTCCCCTTGGTGAATGGGTATTAACTGAAGTTTGTCGGCAAATGAATTTGTGGGAAAAAGAATTAGTAAATGTTTGGCCTTTGAGCATTGCGGTTAACCTTTCAGGAGTACAACTGACTCAACCTAATTTAGTTAATTTTATTGAAAACCTCTGTCACAATAATTGCTCTAATATAATTTATTTTAAGTTAGAAGTAACAGAAAGTGTATTGATGAAAAATGGTGAAGTAGCACTCGAAACCTTAGCAAAATTGAGAGCTAATGGCATCCAAATTTGCATTGATGATTTTGGTACTGGTTATTCATCTTTAGCTTATTTACATCTTTTACCAATTGATACTGTGAAGATCGATCGATCTTTTGTCAATCAAATGACTAAAGATGCTAGAAATTTAGATATCGTAGAAACTATTATTACTTTGGCCCATCGTTTGGATTTAAATGTGATCGCTGAGGGCGTGGAAACTGAAGCACAAAGGGACATTTTACGAAATCTTCACTGCGAATATGGACAAGGATACTTTTTCGCAAGACCACTCCACCCACAAACAATTATCAATTGGATCGCTAACTGGGAATTGAAAAAGGAATTGGGAAAGATAGAAGAAAAAGCGATTGAAATTGGCGATTAAAATTGGCGATTGAAATCACCGCTACACAAACAAAGGCGATTAAAATTGGCGATTGAAATCACCGCTACACAAACAAAGTCCGCCTACGCGGACTAAATCTCCAAAAAACTGTGTAGAGACGTTATATATAACGTCTCTACACAGTTTTCCAGTTAATCCACCTTTAACTTCTGGAAATGTCTACTGATTACCAGTGTTACCGCGACGAATATAACCTTCTACATTTTGTATTGCTCTGGAAGCAAAATCATCTCCGGGACGTGCCTCAAGTGCTCTTCTAAAGTTTATCAACGCAGTTTGGTAGTCTCCCTGTTGAGTTGCTGAGTATCCAATATTCATGTAGCGACTGTAATTGTTAGATTGCACATTACCCGTAGTCCCATTAGTTCCGGTGGTTCCGGTAGTCCCATTAGTTCCGGTAGTCCCATTAGTCCCGGTAGTCCCATTAGTCCCGGTAGTCCCATTAGTCCCAGTAGTCCCATTAGTCCCAGTAGTCCCATTAGTTCCAGTGGTTCCATTAGTTCCGGTGGTTCCGGTAGTCCCATTAGTCCCAGTAGTCCCAGTAGTCCCAGTGGTTCCATTAGTTCCGGTAGTCCCATTAGTCCCATTAGTTCCGGTAGTTCCAGTAGTTCCGTTAGTTCCGGTAGTTCCAGTAGTTCCAGTAGTTCCGTTAGTTCCAGTAGTTCCGTTAGTTCCGGTAGTTCCGTTAGTTCCGTTAGTTCCAGTAGTTCCGTTAGTTCCGCTAGCCTGCGCTAGTAATTGTCTATTTCCTGTTGTTGGAAGATTAGAATTAGAATTATTTAATG
>JBAVZX010001333.1:0-4124 GCA_049589015.1 Phormidium sp.
GTAGGCATCCTGCCTGCCCCATCCTTAAAGCAACTTTAATTTTTGGAGATATTTCATAAGATAAAGTAGTGAATATTCGATCGCACTTTTTGAGCAAAAAACCATGCTCACCACCACAAACTACCAAATCCTCTGGGAAAAACTGCCAGATGATTACATATTGCCAAACGATCCAGTGGACAACATCAATCAACCTTCCCTAGCAGCGGCGCTAACAGAGAGTTTACAACTTTCTGGAAGATTACCCGAAACCGCCCTTACCGCTACCAACTACGGCATTTGTGCCACCGTCAATGGCAAAATTGTCGTCAAAGCACCAGACTGGGCATACATTTCTCGCATTACCGTTCCCCGCGAACAAATTAATCGGAGTTACACCCCCCAACTTCAAGGAGAAATTCCGACAATAGTAATGGAGTTTCTGTCAGACACCGAAGGCGGAGAATATTCAATAAAAGAAACCTATCCCCCTGGTAAATTCTTCTTTTACGAACGCATTTTGCAAGTTCCCAATTATGCTATTTTCGAGCCCCAAGCAGGAACGATCGAACTCTATCTTTTGAACGATGATAAACAATATAAGTTGCAATCTCCCAATGAACAAAATCGTTTTTGGATACCAGAAATGCAGCTATTTTTAGGAGTTTGGCAAGGAAATAGAGAAAATCGCAATAGCTTTTGGTTACGTTGGTGGAATGAACAAGGTAACTTACTTCTTTGGGGTAGTGAAATAGTAGAACAAGAACGCCAACGAGTAGAACGTCTTGCAGCACAATTAAGAGCAGCAGGTATCGAACCAGAATTATGATTAGAAAAGCAGAAAAGCAGAAGTCTAGGGTGGAGAAAAACTCTGTAGGGGCGGGTTTAGCAGAAAATCCTGTCAGCAAAACAGAAGAATCAACAACAAAACCCGCCCCGACAAATTCTCTAAGGGCGGGTTTATCTATATATTCTGTTGGGGTTGTTAACTCAATGGAAAAACCCGCCCCTACAAGTCAAAATTCTCCCATGCCCAATCATCTCACAATTCACGAACTCACGCAATTAGTTGGCGATGAAGTGACACCGCGAATGGTGCGACATTATCATCAATTGGGGTTAATGCCGCAACCTGTACGATCGCCCAGCAATTATCGTTTATATTCAGAACAAGATGTTCAAAGACTCAAAAGAATTGTGGCATTAAAACGCCAAGGTTTTCAACTATCTCACATTCACAAATTATTAGAAGTAGAACCAGAATCGGAAAAAGAAACCTTAATGACGCAGTTACAGCAACAATATCGCACAGTAATGCAACAAATTGCTCAACTGCGACAAACAGCGGCAGCATTAGAAGGTTTATTAGGAAGAGATCAAGATTGTGAAATTGTGCAATCAGAAGCTTTATCGCAACTGAAACAATTAGAAGTAGAAGCGCAAGTTGGGTTAGGCGGATTAGAATTACTGTGGAATAATTTAGATGCGGAAGTTCACGCTCATCCCGAAGCATTTCAGGAATCATTACAAAGATTATTACCTGATTTGAGCGATCGATCCGAAATAGAAATAGATTTACTTTCCCAATTAATATTAGCTTGTGGAGATGTTAGCTTAGTTCCCTTTGTGCATTTAAGTCAGTCACCGGAACAAAACGCGATCGCAGCAGCACGTCAAGCATTAAAATCTAGTTGTGCGATCGTTGTTGATACAACAATGGTAACAGCATCATTAGATCAGACAAGATTAACTCATTTAGGTTGTCGAGTCGAAACATTAATCGAAAATCCCCACATTCACAACGCCAGCGAAGTAGAACAAGAATTTTGGCGGAATCATCCCTTACAAGAAAAAGTTAACCAATTACCCAAAGGTTGCATTATTGTAATTGGTTATGCTCCTTCCATGTTAATAGCAGTTTGTGAAGCAGTGAAAAAAGGCATAATTCAACCATCATTAATTATTGGAATGCCGATCGGATTTAGTCATGCCCCAGCTGCCAAACGTCAACTAATAAAATCCGCTATTCCTTATATTACGATAAAAGGTACGATCGGCGGCGGTTTACTTGCGGCAACAACACTTAATAGTTTAGTCGCTTCGTTACTTTCAAAACCTGACTGTCATTGTTATTTGAAAAGAGCGTAGAAATTCAAATTAAGCGAGGGCGTTATTACTCCACAGAACCCCAAAACCAGTTGCCTACAGCACCAGGTTCCTTTTCAGTTAAAAACTCTCTTTTAGCAGAAACAAACTCTTGTTTAGAGAGAATGCCGTCCTGATCGATATCCAGCTTGGAGAAGACAAAAGCTGATATTTCAGCATCTAGGTCAAACACACTGAAGAAGAGACGATGTTCTTGTTGTGATATGTAACCATCACTGTCTAAATCAACAATGTCAAACAAAGTCTCTATTAAAGGGTCGTTATAATCTGGATTGGAAACCGCTTTTTCAATGCCCTGACAAAATTCTTCGGGACTTACCTTATCATCTCCATCCAAATCCGCTTTAGACCAAAAATTCTCCCAAACATGAAGCCACTTAAACAACAAATCTTTGTGAATATCTGAACCAAGCTCTGCGCTACGGATCTTGGCGAACCTCTCAGCAAAAATCTCAGCATCTTCTTTTCCAATGAAGCCTGACTTATCAGCATCCAAACAGTAAAAGTGATGGAGTAACTTTTTTCTATGATATTCGCTTAACAATGCTTTTTCCTCTTGCTTTCCAAACATACCAATATTACCACATCAGTATATGTCGATCGCCAGAATCTCAAGTACGGATTGAACGAGGCGAAGTTTCAGGGGGCGGTTAAAAGCGGTTAAAAAAAGTCTCTCTCACAACACAAAGAAGATTGCAACCTAATCTTACAACAATCGCAACTGACCATCAGTTTCCACCCCCGAAACTTCCCAATCTTCGTCATTTTCCCCTAATAATCTTTGCGCCGCTTCCATCATTTCTGTTGCAAGATCTCGCAAATCATCCCGGTTATCCAAATAAGTTTTCAACGCTTCCAAAGGACTCAGACTAGCACTAGAAGTTAGTTCTGGTAAACGAGGTTTTGCTAATTGACTGACTAATTCTGCTTGAATTGTATAACTATGAGCTTCAGTTAAAGCTTGGTGCAAAGATGCGGTATCAATCAAGTCTAATTGTTCCGATCGCAACTTGTAAATCAACCTCACCACCGCATCTTTAATTTCCTTTTTGCCGATCGCCTTTATAATACCCCCCTGCGGATCATCCGCCTTCGATACATCAACTTCGATCGTACAAAAACACCGCACAGGTAAAGGACAAAACTCCCACTCAGTATTCCCCTTTTCCAAATGAATCATCACATAACCTTTATCTTCCTTTTCCTCACTAAAATCTACCCTTTCAATACTTCCAGGGTAAACCACAGGCGGATCGTTAGATTTATTCAAATTTTGATGTTTATGAACATGACCTAAAGCGACATAATCAAAACAGGAACGAGTTAAAAAAGATAAGGGAATTGTGAAACCTTTGCCAACTGCTAATAACTTTTCTGCGCCTAAAGTTGCGCGATCGATCATTAAATGCGCTAACATAATTGTCGGTAAATTAGGATCTAAACGTCTAATTTCCCCCTCCAACGCAGGCTCTAATTTCTTAATCAATAAATCGTTAACATCAGCTAAACATAACCCTTCCGTTTCCGGTCGAGTTAATAAAGCAGAACGAGTAATCCAAGGTAAAGTAATAACTTGAACCACACCATTAGCAGTTTCAACACAGTAAGTAGTAATCGTATCCCCAACAATAAACCCAGGTACTCCCAAAGTTCGGTAAATTCCTAAACTTGCGCCTCCCTGTCCTTGGGAATGTTGGTCATGATTTCCCACTAACAAAACTGTCGGAATTTGAGCATCAACTAAGCGGCGAAACTCACGAGCAAAAGCTTCTTTTACATAAGGTGGCGGCGTAGCATCAGGAAAAGCATCCCCACCAAATAATACCAAATCAACGGGTTCGGAAATTGCGCGATCGATACACTTTTCCAATGTACTAATAAAATCTTCCAACCTTGTATTCAAACCCGTCTCTGGATTAATCTTCCCATGAGAAAACCCGCTTCCAATATGAATATCAGATAAGTGCAGAACTTTAATC
>JBAVZX010001334.1:0-2226 GCA_049589015.1 Phormidium sp.
CTCACCTCTTGTAATGGCTTCGTCAACATCTTTGTACTTTTCGCGGTAAAACTTCTCGTCACAAATGTCTGCTAAGTTTAAAGTCATAACAATCTCTCTCCGAAAACTGATAGTTTACTACTTCTCCTTTTACGATCTAGAGAAGTTAGATGCACTACCCGTAACTGACTGTATTCTACATGACTCGGTTCCCCAATTTCGGAAAAATTTTTTTTAATTAAAAAATGATATCTTTCATGCCTGAAGTGGGTAATATAGGTCTTAATTCTTAATAACTCTTGTTGACCGTAAAGCTATCATTGCGGTGGTGTTTTCTGTTACTTTAATTACTATATCTATCTTAAGATAGATGCTCAAAAAATCAAGCTTATGGTTGATTGCTTGAGTTAAGCTAAAAGTAGTGAATCTACAAATAGTAACTTCTGAGTTATGACTTTGCCCTGATTCAGGGACTTTTGTCCCAAAGGTTCCCCATGAATTAAGCAAATTACTATCAGTGCCTACAAAGAAGATAGTTCTTAGTGTATTACGATCGCCAACATCTAAATTCTTAACATTTTCATAATATGAGTTATTGCTTTAATCCTGTCTGTGAACAACCGGAAAATCCTCAAGAGACAGAGGTTTGTTTAACTTGTCACTGGCCCTTATTGTTGCGGAACCGTTATCGAGCAATTAAATTAATTGAAGCTGGAAGTTTTGGCCGAACCTTACTTTGTATAGACGCAGACAGACAACACGCTCATTGTGTGATTAAGCAATTTTTTAAATGGCGCAAAATCGAAAATCCTCCGGCAGCAATGGCCAGAGCGACAGAAATATTTGAAAAAGAAGCTAAACTATTACTGCAATTGGGAGAACATCCCCAAATTCCTACACTATTAGCTTGTTTCGAGCAAGATAGACGCTTATATCTAGTCCAAGAATTTATTGCAGGTCAAAACTTATTAGACGAAATTTTAGATCAAGGAACATTCAGCGAACAAAAAATTAGAAACTTATTAAACGATTTACTACCCGTTTTAAAATTTATCCACCAACATCATGTAGTGCATCGGGATATTAAACCCATGAATATCATTCGCCGCCAAAGCGACCAAAAATTAGTCTTGGTAGACTTTGGACTAGCGAAACTATTAAATAACAATTCCTGGGGAAAAACTGGTTCCCAATATGGTACTGAAGGATATGCCCCAATTGAACAAACTCGGGGCAAAGTTTTTCCAGCTAGCGACTTGTTTAGTTTAGGAGTTACCTGCATTCAGTTAGTTACAGGAACAGTAATAGAAGAACTTTACCAAGCAGAAGCAGGTGTTTGGCTATGGCGAGAATATCTCCGAGAAAGGGGAGCAGATGTTAGCGATAAACTAGCGCAAATCTTAAACAAATTAGTAAAAGATTCGCTCAAAGAACGCTACCAAACTGCCAGCGAAGTCATGCAAGACTTACAAGAAACCTTACCTAAATGGCAATGTATTAACACTTTTAGCGGACATTTAGGAATAATAAATCGAGTCACCTTTAGCCCAGATGGAGAAACGGTAGCTAGCGGTAGTGAAGATAAAACCCTGAAAGTTTGGCATTTAGGAACTGGTGAATTAATCCAATCTGTAATTAGCGAATCTCAAGGCGTAAAATTCGCCGTTGTTAGTCCTGATGGACAAATGCTAGCTAGCGGTAGCGGAGATAATTCAATTCAACTTTGGCAGCTACCTACAGAAAAAATTCAGCATACTCTGATTGGACATCTTGGCATAGTTAATCAAGTCGCTTTTAGTCCCAATGGACAAACTTTAATTAGTGGTAGTCAAGACGGCACGATTAAACTTTGGGATACCAGTAGCGGGGAACTGCTGCACACCCTGAGAGGGCATTCTGCTGCTGTACGAACAGTTATCGTTAGTCCCGATGGTAAATTTGTCGTTAGTGGCAGTGAAGACAAAACGATTAAAATTTGGCATTTAGGTGGTGGAGTCCTGCTGCATAATTTAACAGAACATTCCCAAACAATTAACTCTTTAGCGATTAGTCCCGATAATCAGTTACTCGCCAGTGGTAGCGCCGACAATACAATTAGAATTTGGCATTTAACAACTGGCAAACTAATGGATATCCTCTGGGGACATTCAGAATCAGTACGTTCCGTCGCTTTTAGCCCCAATGGTAAAATGCTAGCCAGTGGCAGCGAAGACAGAACCATTAAGATTTGGCGACTAGGGACTAGGG
>JBAVZX010001335.1:0-2827 GCA_049589015.1 Phormidium sp.
CCCTAGTACTGCTATGGTACTCTACAATCAACGCCGCATTAATGCTGCTTCCGCAAAAGCGATCGAGCAAATGTTTGAAAAAACTGTCTAAAAGTTTAAGAAGCGGCGGTTAAAACTACTACTAGACAAACAAAGTCCGCCTACGCCGACTCCTGAAAACATAATTTTTGCAAGCTGCGAAAGCAGCTTTTGTCTGTATAGTCTGCGACTTTATTCGCTAGGACAATTTTGCAAAAATCCTCTAAAGTTCGGCATCAAATACTTCCTTTTCACACAAAGGAATTGAACATTGAATCTTCGTAAATTTTGAATTTTCCTCAACTGAAGGAACTGCGATAACTTCTAAACGCCCTTTCATTAATTCCAGGATAGTTTGACTCATCATCAAAGACAATCCTGGTGAAAGGGTAAAATCTTCATTTACAGGTAAGGGATCTTTGTCTTCTGCTGAAATAGTTTTTAATAAATCTATTGGTTCTGTTAAAGCTTCTGCTGGACGTTCATCTTCCACCCAAATATTAACATATTCGGTTGCGGGTTCCAAATGTACAGAAACTCGCACATTAATCGGTTCCATGTATTTTAGCGGAGCATCTACTAAATTTAGTAATACCTGCCTTAACCACCGGGGATCTGCTAATACATAAATTTCTGATTCAGGTATTTCAATTGTTAATCGATGATTGCGATTCGCTGCTTGTAAATGAGTTAAATCGTAGACTTGGGAGAGAATTTCTGCTAATGCTAAAGGTTGAATATCTAATCGATTAGATCCATACTCTATGCGAGAAACATTGAGAATTTCATCGATTAAACCTACGAGTTTTAAAGCCGAAGCATGAGCTTGTTCAACAAATTCTCTTTCTTCTTCGGGACTTTCACATAAATCAGAAATTATTAATTGGTGCAGACCAATTAAACTATTTAAAGGCGATCGCAATTCATGGGAAATTCTTGCTAAAAAACCTGCTTTAAAGTCGCTCATTTCGGAAGCTAGATGATAAGCTGCACGAGTCAGCTTAAGTTGTTCAGAAAGAGCAGAAATATTAGGTTGAGAATTGTGAGATTTGTTCATCAAAATGATAATTTAAAACTTACTGATTAAACCGATTACTTTTGTCAAATTCAATCTATCAAATTCTTAGCTTAATTGCTCCTTGTCGAATAATTTGCCAACCACTATCCGTCCATTTGACAACTGTGGAAGGAACTCCACCAGTCTGATTTTTTAATTCCTCCTCCCATAAAAGAGTCAGGACACGAGGAAATTTCGCGTCAATTTCTGCCATAGTTTCTAGTGGTGGCTGACCAGATAAATTAGCGCTTGTTGTAGCTAAAGGGCCAGTTTGCGCTAAAATTTGGCGAGTGATCTGGCTATTGGGCACCCTTAAACCAATAGTAGCCGGATCAACAGGATTCACCTCAGTCGGCACTTTATCAGACGCAGGTAATACTAACGTTAACGCACCAGGCCAATATTGATGGGCAACTTGCTGCCAAATCTGTATCTGTTCTAGATTTCCTAGACAAAAAGGCCAAAGTTCTTCAGCAGTTGCAGCCATCAAAATTAGTGGTTTATCTTGACTCCGTTGTTTAGCTTCAAAAATTAAATGAGATTTTTTTGGGTTAGCGGCTAATGCTGGTACCGTATCTGTAGGAAAGCTGACTACAAAACCAGATTTTGCTCCTGCTACCAAGGCATCTATTGAAACCTTCATTATTGACTTAGTTATTAACTAATTGGCTGATATTTCGATAATTTCTATTTTGAACGATAAGCTAATACAAAGCGATCGATCCCTGACAAATCAGGAAAAACTTGAATATTACAGTAGCTTCCTTGATTTTTTAACAATTCTACTACTGCCTCAGTTTGTCCCGCCATTGTTTCAATCAACCAAATCCCCCCCGGAACTAAATAATCTGGCGCTTCTTTGACGAGTAAACGGATACAATCTAATCCATCATTACCACCATCAAGGGCTAAATGTGGTTCATGATTTGCCACTTCCGGTTGTAAAGATGGCACGATACTACTAGGAATATAAGGCGGATTTGATACCATCCCAGTCAGTTTACCTTTTAATTCTTGTAAAGGTGCAAACCAAGAACCTTGATAAAAGTTAATTCTTGGTGAAAAGCCTAGACGTTGAGCATTTTCTTGAGCAATATTTAAAGCCTCTATACTTTGATCCACAGCATGAATTATCGCACGAGGAAAAGCATCTGCCAAACCAACTGCGATCGCACCACTTCCCGTCCCCAAATCTGCCCAATGCGTGGATGGGGAATGGGAGATCTCTGAGTTTTGAGTTTTGAGTTTTTTCCCCTCCTCCCCTACTCCCCTGCTCCCAAGAACCGCCTCTACCACCAAATCAATTAAACACTCGGTTTCAGGGCGGGGAATTAACACTGCGGGGGAAACAATTAAAGAAAAATTTCGCCACGGAGTAATTCCGGTAATATATTGTACTGGCAATCTTTCTTCCAGTCGCTTTTGCCACAATTCATTTAACTCTGAAAGTGGCATAGTTAGGGGGATTTGCGATCGATCTTTAAACAACTCCAAACGCAGATACAAAGTATCTAACCCTGCCACTTCTTGCAAAATCCAATCCACTTCCATAGGCGAAATATCCACCAACTTTGCCCCACTAATAGCCTGAATTCGCCATTGCCAAAGTTCTAAACCAGAAACAACTTTTTCTTGAGACATTTCTTCACTATTTACATCGAAAAGAAAAAGGGAAATTTCAGGAAAGGTAAAGGATTGAATCTAATTTTCCCCTTTCCCCTGATCCCTTTCCCCTGATCCCTTTCCCCTGAT
>JBAVZX010001336.1:0-5267 GCA_049589015.1 Phormidium sp.
AAAAGGGGGACTTTGAAAAAAGGGGACTCCCTTAAAAAGGGGGACTTTGAAAAAAGGGGACTCCCTTAAAAAGGGGGACTTTGAAAAAAGGGGGACTTTGAAAAAAGGGAACTTTGAAAAAGGGGAACTTTGAAAGGACTTTTAATCGAATCTAGTTCCCCCCTTTTTAAGGGGGGTTAGGGGGGATCAAATCCTTGAGTTAACTACAAATCACTGATAATTGGTAGGAGGTAAAATGCAAGGCGCAATTGAAACATCGGAAATTCTCAACTCTTCTGTTGATCCAGCAACAACCACAGAAGTTGCTCATCATGAAGGACATCCCGATTTAAGAGTATGGGGTTTGTTGACTTTTTTAGCTTCTGAATCTTTAATGTTTGGTGGCTTTTTTGTCTCTTATTTAGTTTATCGTGGTGGGGCAGCAAATTGGCCTCCCGAAGGTACAGAAGTTGAGTTATTAGTACCCGCAATTAATACTTTCATTCTGGTTTCTAGTAGTTTTGTAATTCATTTGGGCGATACAGCAATTAAAAAGAATAATCTCAAAGGAATGAGACTTTGGTATGCTGTAACTGCTTTAATGGGGGCAACTTTCTTGGGTGGTCAGGTTTATGAATACCTAACTTTGGGTTATGGTCTGACTACTAATATTTTTTCTAATTGCTTTTACTTAATGACTGGTTTTCACGGTCTGCACGTTTTTGTGGGACTGTTGTTAATTTTAGGTGTGCTGTGGCGTTCTCGTCGTGCGGGACATTATTCTGGTACTAAGCACACTGGGATTGAAATGGCGGAAATTTATTGGCACTTTGTTGATATTATTTGGATCATTTTGTTTAGTTTGTTGTACATTTTGACGATGTTTTAAGCAATTTTGTAGGGTGTGTAAGTCAACGTTCGTTGTGAACACTTCAGTGTTCCCTTTGATTCAGGAATATACGACTAAAGTCGCTACAACAAACCGTTTGTTGTGAACACTTCAGTGTTCCCTTTGATTCAAGAATATACGACTAAAGTCGCTACAACAAACAATAATGATGTAACGCACCCTACGTTTAACTTTCGCAATTAGGTCTTATGTTATGCAAGTTACAGATAAAAGTTTTTCTTGGTATGATGTTCCCGATGAAGTGAAAGATTTGTTGGTGTTGGCGGCGAAAAATTGGGATAATACGGCAGAGTCGGAAAAGTATATTAATGAAGCTTTAGGAAAAACTGACAATACAGAAGTTTTAGTAACTGCTTATCGTTATTTCGTTTACAAGTATAAGTATCCGCAAGCTTTACAAGTAGCGGAAAAGGTAATGAGTATTATTAAAAATGCGGAAAGTTTTCCTGATGATTGGGAAGAGTTGAAGCCTATTTTATTAAGTCGATCGCAAGACCCCCAAATTAGGCTATTTTTAAATGCTTATGGTGCTTCGGGTTTTGTTTTGGCGAAAATGGGGGAACTGGAAAAGGCGAAGGTAGCGACGGCGCGAGTTAAGGAAGTCGATCCTAAAAATGAGTTTGGCGCAGCAATTATTTTCGATATTTTGACTCGTCCGCCTGAAGAGGAAGATTAAATTAATTAAATGTTTGATAGTTGTGTGCGATCGGTTTAATTTCCCATTTATCTAATATGCTGAGGCTGATTGGTGAAAAATCGATCGTAATTGTCATACACAATACATAACTATATGGTAATATAAGCATATAAGAAGAGTTGGAGCAGAGAAAATGTCCAAACTATTTACCAAATTTGTTGTCTCGCCACGGAATGCTTACTTTCTAAGTGCAGGAACTTTATTGTTAGGGGTATTGTTACCTACTCCTTTGTTGACTTCGCCTACTGTTGCCACTCCCCTGTGCAAACAGGAGACTAGTTCTAGCAATTCTTTCCAGTTAGTCCGAGTTGCTACTAGTTGCTACCACATAAATGTTCCGGCAACCTACCAGTTTACAATTCAAGTACCTAAGAATGCCAAACCTTTGCAAGCTGTGTCGATCGCGCAAAAAGATAATGCAGAAACTATTAGGTTTGATCTCAGCAAAAACCGCGCTTTTATTGGTAGCAGTTTTGCTGGTGGGCCAGAACTTCCTTTAGCTAGTATTGGAGGATCGGAAACTTCCGATCCTAATGTAGTGACTGTGGTGTTCGATCGACCTGTTGCACCTGGACAGAAAGTAACAGTTTCACTGCAAGCTAAACAGAATCCGCAATCAGTGGGAAATTATTTATTTGGAGTGACTGCTTTTCCAGTAGGAAACGATCGCACTGGTATTGACTTAGGTATTACTAATTTACACTTTGATTCAGAGTAAAAAATCCCGATTAAATTTTGAGTTATAGTACGTTGTTGCGCTTTAGTGCTAGATAAGGGCGCTGAAGTGCAACAACGTACTTTTTTTAATTTAGTCGTTGCGATCGCTTTAAATAAACTCCTTGAGGAGAACCGATTATTTGGGTGCGATCGAAAATCAAAATTCCCCGCAAAAATGTATTTTTCACTCTTCCAGTTAACTCCATGCTACCAATCCAAGCTGGGGCAGAGGAGACAGAAATATTGGTTGGCTGTTCCCTTTCTTCACCAAAATATCCCGCTTGCTTACTGATAGACCAAAAAAACCTATCAAAACTGAAAATTTGATAGGCAAAAAGTCAAGGATTGAGTAATTTCAACAAAACCTAATGAGGAAAAACAAAAGGAAAAAAGTTGTACTTCTTCCTTTTGTCTATCACTAATTCCGCTCAGTTTCCAGCGCTAAGGTGTGAAGGTTAGCCAGATATCTTCTTTTGTGAAACTGAGGGATTAGTAGTTAATTCATGACAACTGCTTGTGGTTCTTGGAACTGTTCTTTGGCACTTTTTTCTGGTTTTGGTGCGCCATAAAATATAGCTTCGGCTTCAATTTCATCTACTAAATCCCAAGCTTCTACAGCTTGTTCAGAGTCAGCACCAAAGGTGGCGGTAGCAGCACGAGCGTTGGAAATAGCTTTTTGCAATTGTTGTTCTAAGTATTCTTGTTTTGGTTGCTCAATGAAATCGCCTTTATTGAGAATATCGGTGACAGAAATTATGCCCATTAATTCACCTTGAATTACAGGCGCACGCCAAACACCAGTATTAGTAAATAACCGTGATACATATTCAATACCAAGATCAGGATTAACTACGATACAAGGCTTGCTCATAATTTCGCAAACACGCACTTGTTTTGGATCTTTTCCATAAGCGACTACTTTGGCTACTACATCAGTTTCGGTGACAATACCATAAGCATCTTCTTCATTACGAGTTTCAACAATTAATGCCCGTACTTCTTTCAATCTCATTAGCTTCACTGCCTGCGCCACTGTTGCAGAACCACGGATAGTTGCTACATCTTGGGTCATAATGTCTTTAGCTTTCATGATTCACCGCTCCATAAATTAAGTGTGAGAGCAAAAGAATTTTTGCTCAATTGCTGAGATTGTTACGAAATTGTCAACTTGCCTGAAAAGATTCGATATGATAGTACTAGGAACTTTACTTTTTGTTCAGCCCCTTCAGGGAACTTGGGTTTAACCAGTTAACTGATGTTTAGGGCTGTTTTTTTTTGGAAGAATTACGCTGTTTTGCGGTCGAATTTTAGAGAAAATCTCTTTTTATCTCTGACATTGGCAAGTAGCCCAGAATGCGTATATCTTCCTCAAATTCTTTCCTCTTCAGGGCTTGGGTTTAGATTTTTGAGTAAAATCTATCCCACTAATATATTACCAGTAATTTATCTGTAGTGTGCAATTTTATAGTTTAAAGATTTAAATGTCAGGAAACAAGAATAAATAGCAAAATAAAAAGTTCTTTTTATGAACTATTTTATAAATTATTTATAATTGAAAACTACTCAGAAATACTAGTACCCCTAATAATATAAATTAGTAGAATTAGCTTGTTTATTGATGAATAGAAGAATTACGATCGCAATAAATTAACTAACTACAGAAAGTTTTAATATTTGGTTAATCGTATTTTCGTCAAAAATTCCTAGTGAAAAAGTGCCAAAAAGCCCAAAGCACTGATAAATTTTATTAAACTCTCCGAAAGCCGCACCACGCCTAAATTGTAACCGATATTAAATAATCTTTAAGGCCCCAGTAGGGGTGAAAAGAAAAATATTACAGCAATTTTTCTGATTGTCAAATCATACATTTTATGTATAAGGTTTGTAGTCGGTGCTTTAGCACTGATAGTTTTCAGTTTATTTGAGCTACTTAATTTCTTCCTGGTCAGTCTGACATCAGAATCAGTCTAAGTGGATGTAGATGAATTTGCCAAGGTAAAGGACAGTCTTTTAATTTTTCCCATTTTTCTTTGAAGACTTCCGCTTGTAAATGGTAATCTTCGGGGCTGTTGGGAGGAGAATTTAGTTTGAGGAAAAGTGTCATCCGGTGTTGGGTTTCGCTGGTGTGGGCTAACCAACAGGGAAAAGTATTTTCTGGTTGTTTTTGATTGGGATCTTGAGGAAAGATGATTTGATGGGCGCGAATTCCAACGTAAGCAAGGGATTGGGGAATGGGTTCAATTAATCGTAGGGTGCAACCCCAATCAATTGCTTCTACTTCTTGGGAAGTTTGAGCGACGGCGCGAGAAAAGTTTTTACATCCAGTAATTTGGGCGGCGCGGAAAGTTCCGGGATGTTCAAAGATCTTTTGTTTTGAATCAGATGCGATCGCCTTCCCCCGATCGATCACCAACAAATTTTCGCAAATTCGGTAAGCTTCTTCTAAATTATGGGAAACCATCAAGGTAACGCCGGGATATTCCTGCAAAACCAACTGTAATTGTTCTTCTAATTGAGCGCGTAAATAAGTATCGAGGGCGGAAAATGGTTCATCTAATAATAACACTTCGGGATGGTTGGCTAAGGCTCTAGCTAAAGCAACTCTTTGTTGTTCGCCACCAGAAAGTTGTCGGGGATAGCGATCGCCAAATCCCTCTAATCTCACTTTCGCCAATTGCAGGTTTACGAGTTCTTTGATTCTAGTTTTCGGTGTGTTTTTGGGTAAACCGAAAGCGATATTTTGCGCGACAGTTAAATGGGGGAATAAAGCGTAATTTTGGAACAGGAAACCAACTTGGCGATCGCGACTAGGTACATTAATCTTTTTTCTCGCATCAAACAACACTTTCCCATTTAAAACAATTCGTCCTCGATCGGGTGTTTCCATTCCCGCAATACAGCGGAGAATCATACTTTTCCCCGCACCAGAACCGCCTAATAAACCTAAAGGGCGATCGCTACTAC
>JBAVZX010001337.1:0-2966 GCA_049589015.1 Phormidium sp.
TTTCTACACCAACGCTACCTCGGAGCAGAGATCCACTCATTTCTATGAAATAATATTGCCCCTTAAAAGCAGTCGTCGCTGAATCATCCTCCCCCTTCAAATCCCGAAATTCACCTGCACTTATCGCCTTCCCTTCCACAACTCGCGCAAAAATATCCCCTTCATCCCCCGCCGCATCAGAAACATTAACTTTCGAGTCAATATAATGCCCCGTTTCTTCCAGCACTACACTCGTAATCCCACCTAAATTACCAGCATTTTGCTCAACAAACTCTTTCGCTAAATAAATCGTATTTGTCACATTAGCGAAAGCACCATTTGCCCCATTAATTGCCGCCGATGGCAGAATTTCTATGGACGGAAGTTGACTAAAATCGCCCTTAGCAAAAGCTTTAACTAAAGTATTTGCTACATCAGCATTCCAACTATTGCCAAATGCCAAATTCATCTTGGCATTAAAATCAGGGTCACTCGCCAATCCACTCAAATAACCTTGGGCCGATCGCACCGCTTGCTCTACAATGGGAGAAATCCGTAAATTCCCGTCATTACGATTAGATAGACTTTCCCCAGTCAGCGCATCTACAGATGATGTGCTGTGGTAATTCTCTAATCCTAAATCCTCACGGCTTTGGAGTGCGTTCGCGACAGCGATGCGTAGCATTATCGCACTCTTACCCAAAATCCAACTATCATCCGCATTCCCAGTCAAATTCTCCAGATTCTCCATCCCTGGAATCACCCCACCTGTTATCGGCTGATTAGATACCGCCCGATCGGTAATTCCATCAATGTTTCCGCTTAAACTGCAAAGGGTAGCGTTCGTAGATTTTTCCCAAGTTTCGCTGGGATTTGGGCCAAAAAAGTCTAGCATGGCAACCTCCAGTATAGTTTTTAACGTAAGAGTCTCAATTGCCTCTGCTTATCTCTCTGGTTCAACCCCCCCTATTTTATGCGAGTAAGTCATTTTAGTAATAAAACTTTATACTTCACCCAATGCGGGAGTTACATAATATCCTTTAGGCAAGCGATCGATACAAAATAGTTACCTATACAATAGGGCAGGCATCCTGCCTACCCCACAACAGGTATACCTTTCTTGTGGGGTGGGCATCTTGCCCGCCTCTCCTCTCAGTTTATTGACATTTATCTACTTGTAAGTCCCGATCAATACAACCAAGGAATCAACTTCTTAACTCTTTGCCGATATTCAGCATAGTCAGAAAATTTCTCACTTAACCAAGCTTCTTCTTTACTCGCCTTAGCATTCAAAAAGATAAATATAATTAAAACGCCTAATAAATGAGACAAACTCAATTGAAAAATTGCCCAACTGACTGTTAAGAAAATCAACCCACTATAAAGAGGATGACGCACAAAACTATAAATTCCTGTTTGCACCAATTCTCCATCTTCTTTAGGATAAGGTAAAGGCGTTAATTGTTTTCCTAAATCTATTAAACCTTTGCCTAAAAATACTAAAGCGATTAATGCTAAAACAGCAGCAACGCCCCAAGTAAAATACAACAAATTAGATGAGTTAATTTGTAACCAAGTTGGACGGTAAACAGGTACAAACGGAAAAATTGTAATTAGCAAACCTTGAGCTAAAAACCAATATTCGCCTTTATTGCCAGTTCGTAAACCTTCTAGGGAAAAGCCCCATTCTGATAACATTTTCATAGTTTAGGTAGTAGGGAAGAATTAGATTTTTAATGGAGACTTCTGGCAAAAGTTGGAAATCTCGGATTTTTTTACCACAGATGTCCACAGATAAACACAGATGAACACAGATGTACAGGGAGATTTTCTGCTTTTGCCAGAGGTCTGTTAATTTTTTATTCTAACCAAGGACGACTTGCTTGTTCTAATTTGGCGACTTCTTCTTCTGTCATTTGCCAATTTAAAGCGCCTGCGTTTTGTTTTGCTTGTTCGGCGGTTTTGGCACCGGGAATGGGGATGACGTTACCTTGGGCGATTAACCAATTTAGGGCGACTTGGGCGAGGGTGCGATCGTACTTATTCCCAATTTCCCCCATTAAACTAATTAAAGGAGAAATTTTTTCTAAACCACTTTTGCTGAAACGAGAATCAGTTTTTCGCGCCCCAGTTGGTTGATAATTCTGTTCAGGAACATACTTCCCAGTTAATAAACCTTGCGCCAAAGGACTATATGCCAAAATCGTAACGCCTAATTCCTTGGCAGTAGCAATAATTCCTTTGCTTTCTACTTTGCGGGAAAGTAACGAGTAACGTACTTGATTTACCGCTAAAGGTACACCAAAATCAGCTAAATATTGATAAGCTTGGCGCATTTCTTCAGCCGAATAATTGCTAACTCCGATTGATTTGATTCTCCCTCTTCTGTATTCTTCTGCTAAAGTTTGCATTAAACTTTGTTGACTCAGAAAAAAGGTAAAAGGCCAGTGAACTTGATAAAGTTCTACTGATTCTAGCTGCAAACGTCTTAAACTAGCTGTTAATGCGTCGGAAACTGCACCACCAGTAAATCGCCAAGGAAAAGGGCCGAATTTTGTGGCTATTTGCACGGGTTTATCAGTTTCTTTGATGAATTGTCCTAGCAATTCTTCGGAAACTCCCATGCCGTAAACTTCCGCAGTGTCGAAAAAGTTTACCCCCGCATCTACTGAAGCATGAAAAGCTTCCCGTAACTGTTCGGAACCGTAATCTTTGCCGTAGCTCCAAAACAGTTTATCACCCCATGCCCAAGTTCCTACACACAAGGGCGTGACGGTGGGGCCATTTTGTCCTAAAGTGATGGTTTGCACGGCTGTCTACCTTTTCTTTACATTTCTTCATACTCTTTTAGTGTATCGTCAGGGAAGGCAAGGGGGCAGGGGGGAGAGGTGAGGAGAATTCAAAAGTTAAATCTCTGTAAGGCGAGATCTTGCACCAAGAGGCAGAGCCTCTGTTTCTCGTTCCCAGGTTCAACCTGGGAACGAGGT
>JBAVZX010001338.1:0-1828 GCA_049589015.1 Phormidium sp.
TGGGCCTTATGTGGTGGTGACTGTTGCGGACACGGGAATGGGCATTCCCCCAGAAATTATTCATCGGGTTTTTGATCCGTTTTTTACGACGAAAGAAGTTGGTAAAGGTACGGGATTAGGACTTTCGGCGGTGCTGGGAATTGTCAAGAGTCACGGCGGATTTATTGATCTGCAAAGTGAAGTGAATAAAGGCAGTTTGTTTAAGGTGTATTTGCCTGCGATCGAATCACCTGTACACCAAATTGATGATAATTTAGAATTATTGACTGGTCAAAAAGAATTGATTTTAGTTGTTGATGATGAAGTCGCTATTAATGAAATTACTAAAACTACATTAGAAACTTATAATTATCGAGTATTAACCGCATCTGATGGTATTGAAGCGATCGCTCTTTATGCGGAATATAAAAACGAAATTGCTGGGGTATTAATGGATATTATGATGCCCACAATGGATGGTAAAACTATTATTCCTCTGTTACGCCGACTGAATCCCAATGTATACGTAGTAGCAATGAGTGGGCTAAATTCTACAGAAGCAGTTGCTCAAGTTCAAAAGTTAGGTTTCCAAGACTTTTTATCTAAACCATTTACCACAAAAGAACTACTTTGGGCATTATATAAGGGACTAGGGAATGGGGACTAGGGACTGGGAAAGGCAGAAGGCAATGAAGAACAGAAACAAATTTTTAATCTGGTCATTATGTTAGTTAATCAGCGAGATCGCACTCCTCTCTTCTCTTGCTATAAATTAGATTATTTGGAATTAAATTCTCTCCTCTGCCCCTCTTGCTGACAGCGTTGATAATAAATTTGCGCGACTTTATCTTGAGGATTAACCGAGACACATTTGGCAAAAATTTCGGCGGCGCGTTCAAGTTTGCCTAAATTATATAGTAATACTGCTTGTTCAAATCCGGTTTTAGTTAATATTTTAGCTTGTTTAACTTCGGGTGGATCGGCATCAAATACTTCGTAAACTGTGACCATTTCTGATTTGCCTTTAACTTTTACTTTATCAATGAGACGGATGTCATAAGCATTAGCATTATTTAAAGATAAAAAAGTATAGTGAGAAATCAATAAAGATACGCCATAATTTTTGGTTAAACCTTCAAGTCGAGATGCTAAGTTAACCGCATCACTAACTACTGTACTTTCCATGCGCGATCGCCCGCCAACAACACCCAGCATCATTGTCCCTGTATTAATGCCAATCCCAATTTGAATGGGCAAACTACCACTTTTTTGGCGTTCTTGATTAAATTCATGTAGGGCGTTTAGCATGGTAATTCCGGCTTTAACGGCATTATCTGCTTCGCCGCTAAATAATGCCATAATTGCATCACCAATGTATTTATCAATAAACCCTTGATTGTGAATAATTGCAGGTTCCATGCGACTGAGATAATCATTAATAAATTTGAAATTATCAGCCGGAGTCATACTTTCCGATAAACTGGTAAAATCCCGAATATCAGAAAATAAAACAGACATTTCTTTTTGCACTTGATCGCCTAATTCTACATCAATAATACTTTCTTTGTTTAATAACTGAATAAATTGATGGGGAACGAACCGCGAGTAAGATAAGTTAAGCGCGAGTAACTGATCGGTTAATTTTATCCGTTCTGCTTCGGCTTTTTTGCGTTCAGTTATATCGCGAAAAACTAGCAGCGTATATGTAATTTTACCGCATTTATCATAAATGGGAGTTGCCCAACTTTCCAGAGGAATGATCTTATTTTGTCGATGAATTTCTAGATCATCAACTGTGGAAGATTCACCTTGTAAAGCGCGAACAATAGGTAATTTTTGATATGGATAT
>JBAVZX010001339.1:0-2757 GCA_049589015.1 Phormidium sp.
AAATTGACATACTCCCCCGTCAAGCGTTGCTGTGACGGGGGATTCTCTCAGAATCACTTCTTGAGATTACTGGCTCAACGAGACGACTTAAATCCTCAACATCTCTGTTGAAGACCCAGAGGCCGGATTCTCCCCAGTCGTTTGGGTCGGTTTCTGTTTGCCCAACAGTACCGTTAAGGTATTCCCCTAAGTATTTCAACCCTTTTTTGAGAATATTAATCGCCGCATTCCAATCACGATCTAAAACTGTTTTGCAGTGGGGGCATTGATGGGTTCTAGTACTTAAAGTCTTATAGACTTTTGCCCCACAAACCGAACAATCAATAGTCGTGAATTGCGGTGGTACAGCGATACAAGCTATCTTGTGAATCTTGGCGAAATAATTCACCCATTGCGTGAATTGATACCAAGAAGCATCGCTAATACTTTTCGCTAACTTGTGATTTTTCACCAAATTAGACACTTTCAAAGCTTCATAGACTACCAAATCATTAGATTGGACTAACGCCAAAGCATCTTTTATCGCTCTGTCTTTACGTTGCCGAGAAACTTTTAGGTGCAATAAGGCAACTTTTTGTCTTTGCTTGTGATAGTTATTCGATTGTTTTTGACCTTTTTTATGGCGTTTAGAAAGCCTCCTTTGGGCTTTTCTTAAGCGCCTTTCTGTTTTGCGGAAGAATCGGGGATTTTCTACGGTGTTTCCGTTGGAATCTGTATAGAATTCTTTCAATCCTAAATCGATTCCCACCACAGAACCAGTAAATTCGTGTTTCTCTTCCCTTTCATGGTCAATTACAAATTGACAGTAATAACCATCGGCACGTCTCACTACCCTTAACCGCTTAATTTGCTGTTCACAATAGTAGACAATAGTTCTTTGCGAACACCACAAATCAAATGTGCCAGCTTTAAACCCATCAGTGAAAGCGATTTGTTTTCTATCATCAGAAAGTTTGTATCCAGTAGTTTTGTATTCTACCGACCTACTAAACTTTTTGAACTTAGGAAATCCCTTCTTTTTAATTGATGAATCCCGACAGTTAGTATAAAACCGAGCAATGGAATTCCATGCTCGGTCTGCACTTGATTGTCGTGCTTGTGAATTTAATTTGTTTACCCAAGGTGTTGTAGAATCTTTTGCTAAAACAGCACAAAGTTTCTGCAAGTCATTCCTTGTAGTTCCTTTGTTCTCCATCCAATACCTGACGCATTTGTTTCTTACAAATTGCGCCGTTCTGATGGCTTTTTCTAGCTTTTGGTATTGTTCTGGAGTGCCGTTTTTTAGCTTGGCTTCTACAACTAACATCTACTTGTCCTCGACCTTGGATTAGCTTTATTTTAACACACTTTACCCATGAATGGTAGGATTAAATTGTTGCTACGCTTCTGAGTTAGCTGGTCGGATTTCATCCCCCGTTAAGCTGCGCTGTAACGGGGGCATTCATCCGACATTTTAGGTAACCAATGGCATTATCATACTGTCCTGAACGAGCGTAGGTAGCACCTATGGCAGCTAAGGTATGGCTTTCTCCTAACTTATCGCCAATCTCTTGAATAATTTTTAACGCTTTTTCCAGGTATTCAATTGCATTTTGATGTTGATTTAGGGTACAGTAAATAGAACCAATATTATGTAGTATTGACCATTCTTGACGGCGATCGCTAATTTTATCGCTAGCATCCAATATTTGTTGAAAAATTTTCAGTCCTTTGTCAGGTTGTCCCATCAATCTGTAAGTAGTACCTAAAGTCGCTGAGATAGTTACTTCCATCTCTACTTCTTTAATTCGACTAGCTATGATCAATGCTTGTTGGCAATATTGAATCGACTTTTGGTATTTCCCAATTATAGTATAAACATTGGCTAAACCATCAAGTGCTTCTATCTGCTGTTTTTGATCGCCAATTTCACAAGCAATTTTCAACTGTTCCTGATAGTGTTCAAGTGCAATGTCTAATTTATTTAAACACCAAAAATAAATTCGACCTAAGCCACCTTTGGCTTGTGCTTGTGCTTTGCGGTTGTGATTTTTACAGGCAAGATCTAACAGTTTTTGCTGATAATCAATGGCAATTTGAGGTTGTCCTAAATTATAATGAACCCAACCTAAGCCATGCAATAAAATATAATCTAAATCTCCGTTTAACTTGTTTAAAAGTTTAGTGTAAAGCTCTATTTGCTCACCATAGTAACCGCAATTACCTAGTTCTTCGTGTAAGGCTTTATGGTTATAATTATTGTTAATAAATAGTATTTGACTTGCTTTTTTCCAATCAGAAAGTTCGCAAAGATGGTGGAAGGCTTCCAAATATCCGCGTACTTGTTCTAGATAGGAAGCATCGGGTTGAGGTTGGTACTCAGTAAGCCAATTTTCTATAGCAAGGTAATGAGCAAATTCCCAAGGAGAAATATCAGCAAGTTGGATTATTTTAAAATTAATACCCAACTGATTTAACAGTAATTCCCCGCCAGTAGCAAAGCTAATTTCTGGCAGGAAAATTTGATTTTTAATATCTAATTTAAGATAATTATTTGTCATAGTTGCCCCTTAGTTTTCCAGTTCTTTAGGTGGACTAGTGCGACACTGCGAATTAAATTGTGTTGTCTCAAAAGCAAATCGTTGTTAATTAGTTCTTCTTCGATTAAGTAGCGATCGCGCAACCCATCTAAAGCTATTTGTTGCTGTTGTTCAGCTAAACCAAAACCTGCCAAAATTTTGAAATAAAAACTTTCTGGTACGGCGCGGCGATATACTG
>JBAVZX010001340.1:0-15109 GCA_049589015.1 Phormidium sp.
GGGGAGATGGGGAGATGGGGAGATGGAAAGGATAATTTAACTACCTGTTTAACTCTCCCCACTTCCCGACTTCCCTACCTCCCCACCTACCTGTTCCCTGTTCCCTGTTCCCCAGTCCCTAGTCCCCAGTCCCCGATCACTAAACAAAAAAGGATTGACAAGAAATGACTAAAAGTTTGTTGGAACAACTGCGGGAAATGACAGTTGTTGTTGCTGATACAGGAGATATTCAAGCAATTGAAAAATTTACGCCTAGAGATGCTACAACTAACCCTTCTTTGATTACAGCGGCAGCACAAATGGCCCAATATCAAGAAATTGTAGATGAAACTTTGTTAACGGCAAAAAAAGATGGGGGTGCGGGTGCGTCTGATGGACAAATTCTTTCTTTGGCATTCGATCGCTTAGCAGTTGCTTTTGGGAAAAGAATTCTGGAAATTATTCCGGGTCGAGTTTCTACAGAAGTCGATGCCAGACTTTCTTATGATACAGAAGGTACAATTGCTAAGGCTCGGTATTTAATTTCGGAATACGAATCAGCGGGAATTCCTAAAGAGAGAATTTTAATTAAAATTGCCTCAACTTGGGAAGGAATTCGGGCGGCGGAAGTGTTAGAAAAAGAGGGAATTCATTGTAATTTGACTTTGTTGTTTGGGGTGCATCAGGCGATCGCTTGTGCGGAAGCCGGAGTTACTTTAATTTCGCCTTTTGTGGGTAGAATTCTCGATTGGTACAAGAAAGAAACAGGGAAAACAAGTTACGCACCTGCTGAAGATCCGGGAGTACTTTCGGTGACGCAAATCTATAACTATTACAAAAAATTTGGCTACAAAACAGAAGTAATGGGAGCTAGTTTCCGTAATCTTGACGAAATTACTGAGTTAGCAGGTTGTGATTTACTGACAATTTCTCCGGCGTTGTTGGGAGAATTGCAAGCAGGTACAGAAGATTTACCGCGGAAACTTGACCCAGAATTAGCGGGAAAATCAGAAATGGAAAAAATCTCGCTCAACAAAACTACCTTTGATAAAATGCACGAAGCCGATCGCATGGCTAACGAAAAACTAGATGAAGGTATCAAAGGATTCACCAAAGCCCTAGAAACTCTGGAAAAATTATTAGCAGATCGATTGGCGCGTTTAGAAGGTGTAGCTACTTTGCACCATGCAGCAGAAGATATTTTCCACGTCTATGACTTAGATGGCGATGGATTTATTACCCGTGAAGAATGGATGGGAAGTGATGCAGTATTTGATGCCTTGGATGTCAACAAAGACGGTAAAATTACTGCGGAAGAAATGGGTGCAGGATTAGGAGCAGTTTTGCAACTAGCTGCCAGTAAATAACCCAAGAGGTATGGGATTTGGGATTTGGGATTTTGGGTTCTCGATTTTTGAAGATCTGGAAATCGATAAATCTAAAATCTAAAATCTAAAATCTAAAATCTAAAAATAGGTGGGAATTTGATTTATGCAAACATTGCCGAATTCATCAGAATCAGTAGCCGAAGTTAGAGTAGAAGACGATCGCACTGGGTTAAGTATAGAAACCCTAAAAAGAGCCTTTGCGGATAACCTGTTTTATATTCAAGGGAAATTCCCAGAAATAGCCAGTAAAAATGATTTTTACATGGCTTTGGCTTATACGGTGCGCGATCGCTTACTGCGCCGTTGGTTAAACACCGCCGAAACCTACACCAAAAACGCCTCCCGTACCGTTGCTTATATGTCAGCGGAATTCCTCATGGGGCCACAATTAGGTAACAATTTAATTAACCTGGGAATTTATGACCAAGTTAATCAAGCAATGCAAGAACTCGGACTCGACTTGCAAGAACTGCTAGAAGAAGAAGAAGAACCCGGACTAGGTAACGGCGGTTTAGGAAGATTAGCAGCTTGCTACCTCGACTCCCTCGCCACTTTGGAAATTCCCTCTTTAGGGTACGGTATTCGCTACGAATTTGGCATTTTCGAGCAGGATATTAAAGACGGTTGGCAAGTCGAAATAACTGACAAATGGCTAAGTGCTGGTAATCCTTGGGAACTCCCCCGTCCAGAATGGTCTGTAGAAGTTAAACTGGGCGGACATACAGAATTGCGTGCTGATGAACATGGTAACTATAAAGTTAAGTGGCTTCCTGACAAAGTAGTTAAAGGCATCCCTTACGACACACCAATTCTCGGCTACAAAACTAACACCGCTAACACCCTACGTTTGTGGAAAGCAGAAGCAGTAGAATCTTTTGACTTTTACGCCTTTGATTCGGGAGATTACTTAGGCGCAGTTCACCAAAAAACGGTTTCGGAAAATATCTCGAAAGTTCTTTATCCTAACGATAACTCGGCTCAAGGCAAAGAACTCCGTTTAGCACAGCAAATCTTTTTTGTTTCCTGTTCGCTAAAAGATATGATGCGAATTATGGAGCGACAAAAAGTTTCTCTAGAACATTTCCATGAAAAATTTGTTATTCAGTTAAATGATACTCACCCATCAGTTGCAATTCCAGAATTGATGCGGTTACTGATTGACGAATATGATATGTCTTGGGATAAAGCTTGGGGAATTACGAAGCAAACTTTTGCTTACACTAATCATACTTTATTGCCAGAAGCTTTAGAACGTTGGCCGATTAGTTTGTTTGGCAGAATGTTACCCCGTCACTTAGAAATTATCTACGAAATTAACAGGCATTTTCTCGATGAAGTCCGCATGAAGTTTCCCGATGATGTGAGTAGATTGGGGCGGATGTCATTGATTGATGAATCGGGAGAACGTTATGTTCGCATGGCATTTTTAGCTTGTGTGGGTAGTTACTCAATTAATGGTGTAGCAGCATTACACACCGAATTGTTGCAAAAAGATGTGTTGCATGACTTCTACGAAATGTATCCGGAGAAGTTCAACAACAAAACTAATGGTGTTACTCCCCGACGTTTTATGGTGTTGAGTAATCCCAGACTTTGTAAACTGCTGGACAGCAAAATTGGCAATGATTGGGTAAAAGATCTGTATGAACTGAGAAAATTAGAAGCTTTTGTTGATGATCCAGAATTCCGTCACCAGTGGCGGGAAATGAAGCAAGAAATTAAACAAGATGTGGTGGATTACATCAAGGAAACTACAGATATTCATGTCAATGTTAATTCCATGTTTGATATTCAGGCGAAACGTTTCCATGAATATAAACGTCAACACCTGAATGTGCTGCACATTATCACTTTGTATAATCGGATTAAAGCTAATCCGAATATTGAGATTACACCCCGAACATTCTTGTTTGGTGGAAAGGCTGCACCGGGTTATTACATGGCAAAATTAATCATTAAATTGATTAATTCGGTGGGAGATATCGTTAACCGCGATCCTGATGTACGCGATCGCTTAAAGGTAGTTTTCCTCAAAGACTTTAGCGTGAAATTCGCCCAAAGAATTTATCCATCGGCGGAACTTTCCGAACAAATTTCTACCGCTGGTAAAGAAGCTTCCGGTACAGGTAATATGAAATTTGCCTTAAATGGCGCACTCACTATTGGTACTTTGGATGGTGCTAATGTGGAAATCCGCGAAGAAGTTGGGGCGGAAAATTTCTTTTTGTGTGGATTGACAACCGAAGAAGTTGATGCTTTGAAAGCCAAAGGTTACAAACCTTGGCAATATTACCAAAAAGATCCAGAGTTGAAATTAGCGATCGATCGCATCGCTTCTGGTTTCTTCTCTCACGGCGATCCTAACCTGTTTAAACCTTTAGTTGATCATCTCTTGGGTAACGACCAGTATATGCTAATGGCTGACTATCGTTCCTACATAGATACTCAGGATCAAGTAAGTCAAGCATACCGCGATGTCGATCACTGGAATCGAATGTCTATTCTCAATGTCGCCAGAATGGGTAAGTTCTCGTCCGATCGTTCCATTCGCGACTATTGCGAAGATTTCTGGAAAATTGATCCCGTTAAAATTGACTTGAAAGAATACGTCGAAGCAACTGCTATTCTACATTAAAAAGAAGGCAGAAGGAAAGAAAGGAGAAAGGAGAAAGGGTAAAGGAAAAAAATCATCCTTTACCTTTTCCCTTTGAAAATCCCAATTACCAGCAAAAACACGGATTTACACGGACACACAAAAATTTGTATAACCAATAACAAATGACTAATAACCAATGACTAATGACTTTGACAATCTATTTTTTGCGTCACGGTCAAACTGCTTATAGTATTACTGGTGGTTATTGTGGCACGATCGAAAATGATCCTGGACTCACGCCGGAAGGAATTTTAATGGCAGAAGCTTTTGCTCAAGCTTACTGTGATTTACCTTGGAAAGCTGTTTTTGTTAGTCCATTACACCGCACTATTCAAACTGCAACACCTTTTTGTCAAGCTGTGGGTTTAGAAATGCAATTGCGGGATGGATTAAAAGAAGTTTCTTACGGTTGTTGGGAAGGTTTACACCCAACAATAGTTAACCAGGAATTTCACGATCAGTATGTATACTGGTTAACTAATCCTGCTTGGAGTGCGCCCCCAAATGGCGAAAGGGCTATTGATATCGCCCGTCGTTCTTCTTCAGTAATTCAAGAAATTCAAGAAAGATATTCTGATGGAAATGTTTTGATTGTGTCACATAAGGCAACAATTAGAATTATGATTTGTCGGTTATTAGGAATAGATGTGGGGAGATATCGCGATCGCTTATCCATGCCTGTAGCTGCGGTTAGTATTATGGAAATGGCAGCTAAAGGGCCGAAGTTTCATGTAATTGGCGATCGGTCCCATCTTAGTGAATATTTGCGATCGCTCCCTTGTACTTAGGACTTAAGATTGGGCGATTAAAATCGCTACTACACAAACAAAGTCCGCCTACGCGGACTAATACAGTTTAATATTGTTAATATTGTTAATATTGTTAAAATATTCACTATCAAGAGATGCTGAAGATTTATTATGCGGTTACTACGAGTTCAAGTTCCTGACTTTCGTGTTTTACAGAATGTTGACATTACATTTGAAAAAGATTTTTTCCCTAATATTTTTCCCCTTGGCAGTCAAAATGGTGGTGGGAAAAGTACGCTTTTACAACTTATTTTTGGATTATTGCATTGTTCTGGTAATCCCGATCGGGTAGATTTTTTGAAAAATTTACTTCATGGGATTAAAGTTTATGACAGAATTAAAACTATCGCCTTAATTGATATTTGGGATGGAGAAAAATCTATCACACTTAGGTTTTTGCTAGAGCGAAATAAGAAGCTTATTACATCAACAACCGAAGAATCACTTGGAATGATTTGGGATAATGATGCTAATAATTATACGAATAATACAATAGAAATATGTGAATCTGAAAAAGAAGTTTTATTTTGCTGTTTAGATAAGTTAGATATAACTAAAGGAAAATCTTTTCTTAAGGAACTTTCCCAAAAAATATTTCTGGCTGCACCTGCTACCCAAGTTTTTCTCTTTCTTTCTCCCAATTCAAGAAAACTATTATTCAGAGAGCAAAATGAAGAAAATGATTACTATTCACAACTTAAAGAAGCAAAAGCTAAGTTACCAGGGTTTTTTACTTATGATTTTATGGCTGTTGATCTGCTGACTAAATCCTGGAAAGCGGCTATAGCGGAAGATATTAAACAAGTCAACGAAACAGGCAAGTATGGAAATAGCTATAAAGAACTAATTAAAGATTTGCATCTAATATTAGGAAACAAAAAAATAAATTTGGGGATGGATTTTTCTAGCGTAACCTTCAAATTAGATAAAGATGGGGAAACTAGGGATCTCTATCCAGAAGATTTAAGTCATGGGGAATTAAAGAGACTGAGTATTTATATGTGGTTGAAATACTATAATATAGAAAATGCGATCGTCCTCATGGATGAAATAGAAATTGCATTTCATCCAGATTGGCAATATCAAATAATTGCCGATCTCAAAGAATGGGCACCAAGTAATCAATATATTCTAGCAACTCATTCTTATGAACTATGCCAAGCACTTACACCTTCTCATGTTAAGGAACTAGAACCAAAACTTCTCAAACAACAAGCATCAAATTAATTATGAGTTTCGATCCAGCGCAGTTAAAGCGACACTGTGAAATTATTATTCAATCTCGAAGAATTAAGAATAAAATAGTTGTGTTATGTGAAGGAGAAGGAGGTATTAAGGATAATCAGTATAGATTATCGCCGCAAACTTATGCCAGAATGGAACAAATGCCGGATGCAAATTTTTACAAAGCTTGTGTCCCAAGATGGTGGAGTCAGTATAAACCGGAATTTTTTAATTGTGGCGATCGCAAAGATGTAATAGATACCTACATTACCCTTTTAAAAATCCATCAACAAGACAGTGAAAATTCATATTTAACCCCAGAGAAACTATTTGCGATCGTAGATTTGGATCTGCAATTACACAAGATTGATAATTACATCTTTCCCGACACAGAAGCTATTTTTTGCGACCTTTACGGACAATGCAAAATTAATGAAACAAATGCAGATAATCATCGCATCTGGGTGACAGGATTAATTCATAAAGAAGCTTATTTTTTAATACCCGATTTGCGAGAGGTTTTTGATATTATTTCTCCGGTTTATAATAGTAATCCTTTGGTGCTTGAAAATATTTACTTAATTATGGCAGATGCCATAGTTAATGATGCAGATTTAAAGAATAACTTACCTTGATCAGATTTTGTCAGAAACAGGAGGTACTGAAATTTACGCTTTAGTAGCTTTTTTAGATTCTCTGGGATTGCGTTTAGCTGTGACTGAAAAGGAGACTAATCAATAATAATATTGCAATTTATGGAATTGAAAATTATCATTAAAGTAAAGTAAAAAATAACCAATTAAATCGGAAATTTATGTTTTTTTTTCAACACAGAAGAACTAGTCTGGTATGTTAGGCATATCGCTTAAAAAAGCTATACAAATCAATAAGGAAATTTACATCAACAGAGAAAACAATCACTTCCGTGAATACTTTATTCACATTTAAAAAACAACAATTTCTCCGTAAAAACTCGCTAGATAACTTCAATAAATTAGATCAATGATCAGCATTTATCTCGATGTCATTCAATAGACTACGAGCAATGATGGACATATCAGATTCAAACAAGTAAAATGAAACACGCATTATCAGGGATTGCATTACTTATTAGTACTAGTATCATCCAGATGCCAGCCTACGCCGAAAATGCTTATTATCTGGGTGAAACACAGGTAAATCGGGCAAATTCAGAAGGAATTTTTAGTAACAAAAAAGGTGTTGTTGTTGCTCAACTCGCTGTCAACAAAGATCAAGAATTTCTTAATCATTACCGCAGATTAGCAGCAGGACAATCACACTCAGAATTGCTCATCAATACATTAAACCAGAATCCTAACGGACATATTCGCTTGGCTCAGAATCTTTGTACCTCATTAAAAAAAGGGAAAACTGAACGAGAGTTAATGCAATCTTGGGTTAATTTTTGGAAAAATGCGTCTCAAGACGTAGTGCAAGCAGCTATTCAATCGGGAAACATCATGTTTACAATTGCACCAAAACATTACTGTCCAGAGTTTTCCAGTCGTTGATTAATTTCTTTTTATGACAAATCTGACTGATGACAGACTTAGGCGATCGCAAAATAATGCGATCGCCTATTGATTACATCTAGGCTAAAAATTAGATTCTACAGTTACAGCCAGAGATTTCAGGAAGCTGACTTAACCACAATAAATCAAAATCTTGTAACAATTGGAACTGTAATGGTTTGATTTTCCCAAGACAATGCCAAAATGTTAATTAGCTAACATAGTCTAGTTGTAATACCGATTAATCTTTGCCATAAGTGTTTACTTCAACTACATCAGTGTCTCGTCTTGCCATTGCCCCAAGCCAAGTAATCCGCTGCACCCTAGCCCAAGGTGGGGAAGAAATAGCACGGATAGGCAAACGCCCCTTGGTAGTCGGGGGTGTGCAATCTCTTGCCGTAGTTCAGCCGCAGTTGCAGCTAGCATTAGAACAACAACAGCTAAGTGTTGCCTTTGCCCACTACACCCCAGATTGTTCAGAATCCACTTTGGCTTCCCTGAGAACCAAAGTAGAACAACATCAAGCTGACATGATTATTGGTGTAGGTGGTGGTAAAGCTTTGGATACTGCCAAACTTTTAGCCGATCAATCTCAGATTCCTGTTGTCACCATACCCACATCAGCGGCAACTTGTGCAGGTTGGACAGCCCTTTCTAACATTTACTCAGAACAAGGTGCTTATCTCTACGATGTGCCTTTAGAACGTTGTCCTGATTTATTATTGTTGGATTACAGCTTAATTCAAACTGCACCGCAACGTACTTTAGTAGCTGGAATAGGCGATGCTTTGGCGAAATGGTACGAAGCATCTGTTAGCAGTGGAAATTCTCAGCAAACTTTTATTATTGGCGCAGTTCAACAAGCTAGAGTTTTACGAGATATTTTATTCCAAAAGTCTCTCGCTGCCTTACAAGAACCAGGAGGTGAAGATTGGCGAGAAGTGGTTGATGCCACAGTCATGTTAGCAGGTGTGATTGGTGGGTTAGGTGGGGCGCAATGTCGCACTGTCGCCGCCCATGCTACACATAATGGATTAACTCACATTCTGGCAGCCCATGATTCCCTGCATGGTGAGAAGGTAGCTTACGGGATTTTAGTGCAACTGCGTTTAGAAGAAATGCTGCAAGGTAATCAGTTAGCGGCTGCGGCGAGACAACAATTGTTAAAGTTTTATGCAGAAATTGGTTTACCGCAATCTTTGGATGATTTAGGTTTGGGGAATATTACTTTGGCTGAGTTGCGCCAAGCTGCGGAAATTACCTGTTCTCCTAATTCTGATATTCATCGCTTGCCTTTTGAGGTTACGCCGGATCATTTGATGGCTGTAATGGTGTCTACGAAGATTCAGGAAGAGGCTAAGAAGAAGTAGGGACTGGGGACTGGGGATGACAGGCAGGATGCCTGTCCTACGGGATTGGGCGGGTCCCTAATCTCCAGTACCCAAAAGGTGACCGAAAAAATGGGATACTAGCCCACTGGGGCTAGTTGCCATAGCTGAGTAATACCACCTTTGGGTAGGGTTATTTGGTGAGGGTGTCGAATTAGCGAGTCTGATTCCTTCTAGTTTTAAGGTGTGTCGATGAACCAAGAATCCTCGTACCTTGATAGTCGAGGAGTGTCAAATTCTGAGGGATACTTTTCAAACACCCTTATTAGGGTGGGGTTTTTTTTCTCTTTATTGGGTGTTTAGGCAGTTGTGCAATAAGTTAAGAAAATGAGTTTAAATTGGATTAAGCCTGCGGAACGTTTACAAGCTTTGCCTCCTTATGTTTTTGCGCGTTTGGATGAGTTGAAGGCGCGGGCTAGGGAACAGGGTTTGGATTTAATTGATTTGGGGATGGGAAATCCTGATGGGGCGACTCCTGGGCCTGTGGTGGAGGCGGCGATTCGGGCTTTGCAAGATCCGGCTAATCATGGTTATCCGCCTTTTGAGGGGACTGCTAGTTTCCGGGGAACTATTACTGATTGGTATCAGCGTCGGTATGGTGTGGAACTTGATCCGAGTAGTGAGGCTTTGCCTTTGTTGGGTTCTAAGGAGGGTTTGACGCATTTAGCGATCGCTTATATTAACCCAGGTGATTTGGTTTTGGTACCTTCTCCTGCTTATCCGGCTCATTTTCGGGGCCCGGTGATTGCTGGGGGTGAGGTGTATAGTTTAATGTTAAAACCGGAAAATGATTGGTTAATTGATTTAGGGGCGATTCCCGATCAAGTTGCCCAACGCGCCAAAATGCTTTATTTCAATTATCCCAGTAATCCGACTGCGGCAACTGCTCCGCGAGAGTTTTTTGCGGAAATTGTGGCTTTTGCTCGTAAGCATGAGATTATGCTGGTGCATGATTTGTGTTATGCGGAGTTGGCTTTTGATGGCTATCAGCCGACTAGTTTATTAGAAATTCCTGGTGCGAAAGAGATTGGTGTGGAGTTCCACACGATGTCTAAAACTTATAATATGGCTGGTTGGCGTGTGGGTTTTGTGGTGGGAAACCGTCATATTATTCAAGGTTTACGGACTTTAAAAACTAATTTGGATTATGGGATTTTTGCGGCTTTACAATCAGCTGCGGAAACGGCGCTTCAGCTGCCAGATGTATACTTACAAGAGGTGCAAGAAAGATATCGCCGTCGGCGAGATTTTTTGATTGATGGGTTGGCGAGTTTAGGTTGGAGTGTGCCGAAAACTCAGGCAACGATGTATCTTTGGGTACCTTGTCCGCCTGGTGTGGGGTCAACAGATTTTGCGCTTTCCGTATTGCAACAAACTGGTGTTGTAGTTACTCCGGGAAATGCCTTTGGGGTTGCGGGTGAGGGCTATGTGCGAATCAGTTTAATTGCTGATTGCGATCGCTTGGCCACTGCTTTGCAACGCTTTAAACAGGCTAATATCCGTTACCAATGAGAAGCACTAGTTGCTAGTTCAGAGTGAAACTTAAATTTGCAGCAAGTTACGTAATTCTTTGCTGGGCCTTTGTTGGCTTAGTTATAATTTGGTGGCAAAAACAATCTGTTGCTAATGGATATAGTTTTTCCACCAATGCTAGTTTTTTAAATGCCGGATTTGACGATTTTTTAGTGACCAATCACCAGTTACCTGTTTTTTATTCTCAGTCCCTTCGTTCGGTTCATCAATCGGCGATTAATTCTCGAATAGTTGCTGCTAATACGCGATTTAGTTTAAAGTTATTTTCTCAATTACAAAGTAAACAAGCTAACCAGAATATTTTTATTTCTCCTGCTAGTGTGAGTGTGGCTTTGGCGATCGCTTATAATGGCAGTAATGGTGAAACTAGACAGGCGATCACTCGGACATTAGAATTACAAGAAATTAGCATTCAAGATCTTAATCAAGCGAATGTAATCATCAAAAATCAGCTGCAAGAACCTAGTTTTAAATCCCAGCTTAAAATAGCTAATTCTCTGTGGATAGATAAGCAAGAAACCATTAAACAAGATTTTCGTCAAAAAATTCAACAATACTATCAAGCTGAAATTGAAAGTATTGACTTCCGAGAACCTCAAGCTCCTGCTACTATTAATTCTTGGGTTAAAAAAAGTACCAATGGCAAGATAGATACGATTATTGAGCGGATAGAACCAAATACAGCTTTTCTCTTACTCAACGCGATTTATTTTCTAGGGAATTGGAAATATCCCTTTGCTAAAGAGTTAACTAAAGACTATCCTTTCACCTTGCTAAATGGAACTAAAAAGCCAGTGAAAATGATGTTTCAACCAATACCAGGCGTGAAATATTATGAGAATGAATTATTTGAAGCAATTAGCCTACCATATTCTGATAATAGGTTAAGTATGTACATTTTTTTACCTAATAAAAAGCTAGGTTTAAGAGGGTTTTATGAGAATTTGAACCAGAAAAATTGGCAAAAATGGATGGAATACTTTAATAGCAATGAATTAGAAAATGATTATTCTCAATTAATTTTAGTTGGGTTACCTCGCTTTAAATTAAACTATGAAATTGATTTAATAGATGGGTTGAAAGCTTTAGGGATGCAGATAGCTTTTAGTAAAAATGCTGATTTTTCAGCTATTGCTGTTCCTCCTTTATGGATTGGTAAATTTCAACACAAAACTTTTGTAGAAGTTAATGAAGAGGGTACTACAGCCGCAGCAGTTACCGCCATTGGAAGTAGTAGAGGAGGTCAAACTCAAATAATTGTCGATCGCCCCTTCTTTTGTGTAATTTATGACAATCAAACTGGAGCCATACTGTTTATGGGGTCAATTGTAGACCCTCAATAGAGGAATAAAGCCAAGAAAGATGAAGATGGAAAATCTGGCAAATCTGGATTAAACAAATCTTGGTTGGATGCTGCGTTTGGTAAGTTCTATTAGGAAAAAAAAATATTCTCGTTCACAATTAAATTAATCACACTTTATGAACTCAAATACCCTATGTCAGAACATCGCTGTGTAATGATTTGCCAACACCATTCTTGTTTGAAAAATGGCTCAGCAGAAGTATTAGCCGCTTTTCAAGCCAGAGAAATTGCGGAAGTAGAAGTGCAAGCTAGTCCTTGTCTTGGACAGTGCAGTTCTGGCCCTACAGTGCGAATTCTACCTGATGAGATTTGGTATTGTCGCGTCCAACCGAGTGATGTTCCTGAAATTGTTGAACAACATCTCCTACAAGGAAAACCAGTAGAAGCCAAGCTGAACCCTAGAATTCATTTAAGAATGGAAATGTTTTTCTCTTCATAATAGCTTGGTGCTTCTGGAAAAATCTATTTTCTTAATTTGTTGAGTTTTGCTACTATTTAGCATAACTTGAGGATTAGCAAATTAAGACAAGTTTAGAAGAGATATATGAGGAACAATCAGTAGCCGAACATTTCAATCCAGTTATGGTCTACTGTCAACTAAGCAAGATTGCTTAATTAGTAATCTTAGCGAAATTTAATGTCAATATGGAATCAGGTTAATTAAACATCAACATTGCAATAATAAGTTTATGTTAGAGTTATTTCCTAGACTGGATTGGCAGAATTTAATTAGCCCAACAGGGATATTTTTATTTTTAGTAATATTGTTGCTCTGGCTATAATTACACAATGATCTTATGAATCGGCAAATAGCTGAAGAATACTTGAGGGAAAGCGAAGCCAGATTTCGCGCTACATTTAATCAAGCTGCTGTGGGAATAGCTCATGTGAGCAAAGATGGCAGGTGGTTATATGTTAATCAAAAACTTTGTGATATTGTCGGTTACAGCAAAGAAGAATTGCTCACAATGACTTTTCAAGATATTACTTATGTCGATGATTTGGATAAAGATTTGGAGTATGTGCGGCAAATTTTAGCGCAAGAAATTCAAACATATTCAATGGAAAAGCGTTATATCTGTAAGGATGGTTCTTTGGTTTGGATTAATTTAACTGGATCTTTGGTGCGCGATCGCACAGGTGTTGGTGATTATTTCATTGCGGTGGTAGAAGACATTTCTCAGCGCAAACAAACGGAAATAGAATTAAGTAACAGGGTTAAACAACAAGCGGCGATCGCTCACTTAGGACAAAGGGCACTTTCAGGCATTAACCTTTCTACCTTAATGGATGAAACTGCTGATTTGATTAGCCAAACTTTAGGGGTTGAATATTGCAAAATTTTAGAATTACTTCCAGATGGTAAAGCCTTATTTTTACGTTCAGGAATTGGTTGGCAACCTGGATTAGTAGGCAGGAAGACTATAGGTACAGGACTTGATTCTCAAGCAGGTTATACATTAATTTGCCACGAACCAGTAGTAGTTACAGATTTAAGAAGTGAAACCCGTTTTAATGGGCCGGTATTGCTCCATGAACATAATGTAATTAGTGGCATGAGTGTAATTATTGCTGGACAAAATCAACCTTGGGGAGTGTTGGGGGCACATACTACTGAAAAGCAAATATTTACTGAAGATGATATTCACTTTTTCCAAGCAGCAGCTAATATTTTGGCAGAAGCGATCGCCCGTCAACAACTTTTAGAAAAAAAACAAGCCGCCCGCGCTAAAGCCGAAGAAAATGAGCAATATTATCGGTTATTAACTGAAGCTATTCCCCAAATTGTTTGGACAACAAAACCTAACGGGTTAACAGATTACTTTAACAATCGTTGGTATGAATACACAGGATTAACTATAGAGGAAAGTATAGGATGGGGATGGCAAACTGTCATACATCCTGAAGATCAAGAATTTTCTCATTTGCTTTGGTTGCTAGCAGTTGAAACAGGTAATACTTATGAAGTTGAATATCGGATTCGAGCACAAGATGGTACTTATCGCTGGTACTTAGGAAGAGGATTACCTGTACGGGATAAACATGGTCAAATTGTGCGCTGGTTTGGTACTTGTACAGATATTGAAGACCAAAAACAGGCACAGTCAGAACGCACTGAATTACTCAAACGAGAACAAGCTGCAAAAAATTTAGTCCAACGTTTGCAAGCAGTAACAGATGTTGTGTTAAACCATCTTTCTTTAGAAGAGTTATTACAAAATTGTCTCCAAAAAATTAGCGAAGTTTGTCAAGCTGACACTGCTGTTATTTTACTTAAAGATACTCAAAGTAATCATTTAATAGTGCGTTCAGTGACGGGATTAGAAGCAGAATTTAAGCGGGAATTTCGCATTCCTCTGGGTGAAGGGTTTGCCGGAAAAATTGCCCAAAACCTACAATCAATGATTATTGAAAAAGATGCTTATACTCAAGTATTCAGTCCGATTTTGCGAGAACGAAAAGTGCAGTCTCTTATGGGTGCGCCGCTAATAATTGCCGGGGAAATGTTGGGTGTGATTCATGTTGGTACACTTAAGGTTCATGAATTTACGCCAGAGGATTTGCGGTTGTTAGAGTTAGTTGCCGATCGCATTGCTTTAGCGATCGATCGAGCTAATATTTACGAAGCACAACGGGAAGCACTCAACCAAGCACAAGAAGCAAACCGCATTAAAGATGAATTTTTGGCGGTAGTTTCCCATGAATTACGTACTCCACTAAATTCTATTTTGGGTTGGGCGCAAATGCTCCGCACTCGCAAATTAAATCAAGAAACAGTTAATAAAGCTTTAGAGACAATTGAACGCAATGCGAAACAACAGGTAATACTAATTGATGATATTTTAGATATTTCTCGGATTATTCGTGGTAAGATTCGCTTGAGTATTCAACCAGTGAATTTAGCAGAAGTAATTGATGAAGTAATTGAGACTATTAAACCAGCCTCTGAAGCGAAAACTATTCAGTTAATCTCAATACTTGCTCCGTCAGTGGGATTAGTTGCAGGGGATCGATCGCGCTTACAACAAATTGTGATTAATTTACTCTCTAATGCTGTAAAATTCACATCCGAAAGTGGAAAAATCGAAATCAAGCTATCACTATTAGAAGAGGGCAATACAAATAAGTACGCCCAAATTCAAGTTAAAGATACTGGTAAAGGAATCAGTGTTGATTTTCTCCCCCATGTGTTTGAAGGTTTTCGTCAAGAAGATGGTTCAATTACTAGAGCACATG
>JBAVZX010001341.1:0-4659 GCA_049589015.1 Phormidium sp.
TCGCTGGCGAATCAATAAGCAGGTAAATAGCAAAAGTTATTTATCTACTTCTTTCTTCTTCTTCCTTCGTTTCCTTCGTGTCTTCGTGGTTCAAAAAAAAAGCTTAATTCACTCCGAATTTATCCTAAAAAGTTTTGATTCCGTATTAATTACTTCGTTTTAAAGCTTTTTAGGGAACCACGAAGACACGAAGAACACGAAGGAAGAGGAAGAGAAGATTAAGAGGGTATTTAGGGTTTGTTTAAAGTTCTCCGCGAAAGGCTCTTTGTAGGAGGGAGTTGAAGAGATCACTTGTAACTAGAAAAGAGTTTTTCTGCTGTTCCTGCTGCTTCCAAATTTGATTTACTATCTCTCGATACCTAATCTGAATTTCTAATGGAGGTAGAGGTAAAAGGAGAGTACGAAGCCTTGCTTTTGAGATATTTGGCATTGAGCCTGATGTACCACTTGCTAGTTTACTTAACTTAAGACGTATTGTTTTTTGGCTTAGTACTTGCCACAAATAGACTGGATCAATTTCTTTTGTAAGATGCAGACGAAAAATTAGATCGGGAAGCATAAGCTTTGATCGAGTGGAGTGGACAAACGCAGATGCTCCCACAAGCTCATAAGTATTTTTTCTTGCTACCAGCAAGTCCCCTACCTTAACTTCTAATGCAGGACGAGGTGATGTATCTGGTAGTAAAGCTTTATTTTGAGTAGGGTCAAAATGTCCCCATGTTACAGCACCAAGTTTTAATACTCCCCACTCTTCTGACTTTGCTTGGCGAGAATCACATTCTGGACTCCATCCAGATTCGATATCAGTTAACAGATTTGCTAGTGTAGTAATTTCCCAACCCTTTGGATTTGTAACAGGATCGCTGAACATTTCTAGAAAAGCCGATCGCAATAACTCCTCTGTTAACTCGATCGCCTCTCGTCGCTTCCGTCGAACTGCATCAGCGCGATCGAGTATCTCAGCAATACGGCGCTGTTGTGCGATCGGAGGTAAAGGAATTCGTATTTCTAGTACCTTACTGACTGGTAATTGTTTTAGTGCAGTGCCAGTTTGAAGTTGCTCAATCTGAGATTGAACTTCCTTTGTATCAAAACACCAAACTAGAAACTTTGGATCTATAGTTTGAGGATTGGCTCGGAGCAACACAATTTGTGCATTAATGTTGGCATCATTATAGGATTCAGGAACTAATGCAGTAGTTCCCAAGTTTCCTCTCGTTGTGATCAAAATATCGTTTGTTTTTATATGACCTTTTAGTAAGAGATTATGCTTCTCCTGAGTAATGAAATACATATCTTTAGGTGAGATAGTTTTATTAACTAGATTGTTAGCACGGATAAAAGGTATTCCCATACTTACAAATTCATCAGCCCTTGGATATTTAGATGAATAATTACCATCGGAAATATGAAGATCTAGATCCTTAATTTTGCACCATTCAAATATTTTTCTGGACATTCTCTAAACTCTCCAATACATCCAAGCTTGCTCACTCTTCCAAAAGTCAAAAAAACTTGACCTTCTCTAGTAATTCTAAATTAGTTGTCAAAAGTTATTCTCTTCTTCCTTCGTGTTCTTCGTGTCTTCGTGGTTCAAAAAAACCCTCTTCACGAATTATTTAGACTCACTATGCCTTCCCATTAAAACCTGGGAAGTAGAGAGACTAAGAGAACCAAACAAAGGAGAAACAATCCCAACATCCCCCGGATAAACCTGTTCCTCAAAAAGACCTTCAACCCACTGCAAAACCGTCACATTTGCAGCAACGGAGCGACAATCCAATACTCATTCTAGCGATGCCCAACTTCTGTAAAATCACCTCCGGCAACTCATACTGCACCTCATTATATGCCACCTCTTTATAGTATTGTAAAAAGTATTTCCTCCCGACAGTTTATGGTGCATGACAAATCCCCAAACAGAATTTGATACCCCTTGGAAAGATATTCTTCAATATTATTTTGAAGAATTTATCCTCTTCTTTTTCCCAGAAGCCCATAGAGAAATTGATTGGACACACCCCCCAGAGTTTCTCGATAAGGAACTACAGCAAGTAGTCCGAGATGCCGAACTAGGGCGACGGCTGGCTGATAAACTAGTAAAGATTTATCTTATAGATGGTCAGGAAGCTTGGGTTTTAATCCATGTAGAAGTCCAAAGTCAGGAAGAATCAGACTTTGCCGAAAGAATGTTCACTTACCACTATCGCATTTACGATCGCTATAAACGCTCCGTAGCTTCCTTAGCCGTACTGGGTGACGAACGCTCCAACTGGCGACCTAATCAATTTAGCTATCAGTTATTTAGGTGTGAAATCAGGTTTCAGTTTCCCGTAGTCAAACTGTTAGACTATCAACAACAGTGGTCAACATTAGAAACTTCTCGGAACCCCTTTGCTACAGTAGTAATGGCTCACTTAAAAGCTATTGAAACCCGTGATAATCGAACCCAACGTAAAGAATGGAAATTAACTTTAACTAGAAGGTTGTACGAACAAGGTTATCAGCGAGAAGATGTGATCAATCTGTTTCAGTTTATAGACTGGATCATGAGCCTACCACAAGAATTAGATCGAGAATTTTGGCAAGAAGTAATTCAGTTAGAAGAGGAAAGACGTATGCCATACATCACCAGCGTGGAAAGAATCGGAATTGAAAAGGGTATTGAACAAGGTATTCAACAGGAAAGACAGCAAAGCCGACAACAGATGAAACAGATACTTCTGGAAAGTATTGAATTAGGGTTAGAGTTAAAATTTGGTAATCAAGGATTAAGCTTGTTGCCAGAAATTTCTCTTCTAGAAAATCTAGAGCAATTAAGAGCGATTCAGACTGGTTTAAAAACAGTGAGCACAGTAGAAGAATTGCGGCTAATTTATCAGCAGCAGTCGTAAACATAAGGAATAAAAATCCCCGCTATTCTTTAGTCCGCGTAGGCGGACTTTGTTTGTGTAGCAGCGATTTCAATCGCTTTCCCAGTACCTAGTCCCCAGTCCCCAGTCCCCAGTCCCCAGCCCATGATTTTCTACCTCAACCTAACAAACTTTCCAGAATATCCAAATCCGATCGAATTTCATTTTCTAGCGATCGCAACTTCTGTAAAATCACCTTGGGCGGCTCATATTCCACCTCATTATATGCCACCTCCTTATATCTATTAATTGACAAATCATAACCATTTCCCGCAATCTCCGCCTTCGGCACAAAAAACGCCTTAGCCCCCCGATTAATATCCCTTTCAGGATGGCGACTTTTCCAACAACTTAATAAATCAGGAATATCATTTTCTGCCACAGGTTGACGCTTATCATCCAGCGACAAACCATCAGCCTCCATATCATAAAACCAAACAAAATCCGTACCCCCCGCCCCCGTCTTCGTAAACATCAACACCGCCGTAGACACCCCCGCATAAGGCTTAAACACCCCCGAAGGCATCGAAATCACCCCATCCAACTTATGATTTTCCACCAACTCCTGCCGCAAAGCCTTATGCGCCGTCGAAGAACCAAACAATACCCCATCGGGAACAATCACCGCCCCTCTACCGCCCTTCTTCAACAACCGCAAAAACAGCGCCCCAAACAAAAGCTCAGTTTTCGTCGTCGAAACAACCTTAGTTAAATCCTTAGCAATAGTAGACTTTTCCAAAGAACCCTTAAACGGTGGATTCGCCAAAATCAAAGTAAAAGCTTCCTCCACCCCCGCATGATCCTGAGAAAGAGAATCTCGCGCCTCAATCTTCGGCGACTCAATACCATGCAGCATCATATTCATGCTACCAATCCGTAGCATAGTGGCATCAAAATCAAACCCGTGAAACATCTCCCGGTTGAAATGTTCCCGATTTCCCGGCGCATTCAAAACCAAATTACCCGCACTATCCTTTAAATCCCGCAAATACTCAGCCACCGCCACCAAAAAGCCCCCAGTACCACAAGCTGGATCGCAAACAACCTCCCTAGCTCCCGGTTCCATCAACTGCACCATCATCTTGATAATATGGCGAGGGGTGCGAAACTGCCCATTTTGCCCCGCCTGAGTCAGCTTCGAGAGCATATACTCATACAAATCTCCCATCAAATCCACATAACTTTGATCCGGGGAAGCCTCTACCAATTCGAGAATTTTATCAATTTGCTCAATCACACTCGCCAACAAAGCCGGATTTGCTATTAAAAATACAGCATCTTTCATGTGGTGAGCATAAGTGCTTTCTCCCGCCTCTCCCTGCAAATTTTTAATTAAAGGAAAAGCCCCATCGCGCACTGCTTTCAGCTTCTCCTCTGGGTTATCCAAATTCTTAAAATAAGACCAACGGCAATGTTGTTGTTCAGCGGAAAAAATCGGCGTTTTCACTGGTTTTCCAAACTTTTTCGCCTTCCGTTCTGCTGCGAGTTCCCGATCGTCTAATTGTTTAATGAAAAGTAAATAAGAAATCTGTTCAATCACGGAAATCGGGTTACTGATTCCATTACTCCAAAATGTATCCCAAAGTTTATCAATTTTTGACTTTAATTCACCTGTAATCATAATTTTAACTTGCTGAATACTTAAGTTATTTTCTCATTTTTTGTGTATAAATGGCTTTTTTAAATAAAGAAATTACACAATTAATAGGGTATCTCAAAAGTTTAAACTCAGATCTGGGAGTAGGGG
>JBAVZX010001342.1:0-3191 GCA_049589015.1 Phormidium sp.
GGGGATCTTCGGCTGTGATTACTAGGTTTTGATCCCCCCAACCCCCCTTAATAAGGGGGGCTAAGAAAGAGCCAGACTTGTAACTAGCAACTTGAGTTAATAGGTGTTCATCGCAGCCTCATAACTGCTAACGGAGGTCGATTCATGTCAGAACTTACTTGTAAAGTTTCAGTTCTTCACAATACTCAAGAACTTGAAGAAGCGATCAAGCAATATAAATCCAGTGACTTAAGCGTTAACGAACTCCTTTGCCAGTGGCAAGCGATCCGTGACGCAGCTTTGGATTTAGGTTCTTCAAACAAAGACACTGAGAAAGTTCCTGGTCAAGATAGTTACTAATTTTAGCAAGGGTAATACAGGTATTCCACAAGTATAAATCTGGTAAAATCAAAATTGGTTTTACCAGATTTTTTAACCGGAAAAAAACACTAACAAAAATCCGCCCAGATACAACAGTAATAACAGAAAACTCTTGGTGATAAATGTTACGAATTGCCGATTTTAGTGCTTATGTTAGCGCGATTCTATTGAACCGCGCTGCTCAACATTGCAACTTTAGCCCTAATACTGAGATCTTGCACCAGTCCCCCAATCCGCCTGCGAATCAATTCGCAGGCTCATAGCTCAAGTCCATTAAAATGGACTGAAAGCATAAGAATTCTAAGTAATATGGAAAATTCAAATTAGAGCCTATGAAGCTAACCTCCAAAACTCATCTTTTGGAGAGAAAACAAAGGCAACACTAGCAAGAATTGAGCCATTTTTTCTGCCTTTTGGATAAACAATCCATTCACCTGTGGCAACTTCGCGCCGATAGGGTTGATTGTTTTGGCTGAGGTGTTTGTAGATACAACCTTCTGACCGACCGATTAACTGAGAAGCACGTTTAACCGTACAGTTAACCTCTACAAAAACCTCTGTAGGTTGATTGAAGAGATTTAGCTGTTCGTTGTTATAATTAGACATACAAACTCCTTGGTCTATATAGACCAAAAACAACAAAATTAAAACTGACAAGAGCGTTACTAGTTCCAGCTAGTTGCTCAAAAAAGTATTAAGTAATTGAGAGCCTCTCTAGTTCCAGCTAGGGAGGTTCAACTTTATAAAGGATAGCATGACTTAAACGAGAATAGAAATACATACGACAAAATTAACGTATGTTTTTTATAAAGTACATAAGATACGATGTATTTATATAAAGTGTATAAGGTTTGCAGAATGACGGTTGCTCGTTTTACTCCCAGCATGATGAAGCATGAGGACTTAGAGGCTATCTTTGTCCAGCGTCAGGAGTTGGCGCAAGAGATTGTGGACAAGATCCGGGAAAGTGCTCTCACACCGTCGAAGCATTCCACATTACTGATCGGTTCACGGGGGATGGGTAAGACATATTTGGTGACGCTTGCTTATCACCGTGTCCGCCAGTTGGATGAGTGTAAGGATCGCTTGCTGATTGCATGGTTACGCGAGGAAGAGTGGGGTGTTACGTCGTTTCTGGATTTGCTGCTACGTATCTTTCGGGCTTTAAAGGAAGAAAATGGCGATCTTCCGGTTAAAAATGGGGGATTTTCTCAACAGGTGGAATTGCTTTATGATTTACCGCCTGATGCTGCGGAACGTGCGGGGGTAGCTTTGTTAAAAGAGGTAATTGGCGATCGCACTTTGCTGCTGCTGATGGAAAACTTAGATGATTTGTTTGAGGGATTGGGGAAGGAAGGACAAAAGCAGTTTCGCTCTTTTCTACAAAAGAATCCTTGCTCTATTTTAGCGACGGCACAAAGTTCATTTAATAGTATTAAAGTGAAAGGTTCACCGTTTTATGGTTTTTTTGAGCCTCATGATTTACAAGACTTGACGGTTGATGAAGCTACCGAATTGTTAGCGAACATCGCTAAGTTACAGGGAAAATCAGAACTAGAGTCATTTATTAAAACTTCAACGGGACGCGATCGCATTAAAGCTGTGCATCATCTTGCTGGTGGCAACCCTCGAATTTATGTTATTTTTTCCGAGTTCTTAACTAAAGAATCCTTAGCTCAATTGGTGGAAGTATTTAAACGAACTTTAGATGATTTGACACCATATTATCAGGATCGAATGAAGTATCTTTCTCCGCAGCAGAGAAAGATTGTGGAGTTTTTGTGCGATCGTCGTCATGCTGTTACCGTTAAAGAAATTGCCCAACGTTGTTTTATGACGCATCAAACAGCATCAAGTCAACTTAAGAAGCTGTTGGAAATGGGTTATGTTCGTTCAGCATCAATTGGGAGAGAGTCTTATTATGAACTTCGAGAAGTACTGATGCGATTTTGTCTTGAAGTAAAGAAACAGCGTGGTGAACCAATAAGTTTGATTGTGGACTTATTACGGAGTTGGTATACAAGGGAGGAACTGAAACAGCGATGGGAAAGTTGTCTTACTATGAGTAAAGATGTTGAAATATTTGATAAAACATCCTTACATCCAAGTTTGGCAGAAACTTTGCGACAAACGTCACTAGAGCAAGAATATCTGCGCCAAGCATTACAACCAATAGATACAGAGGAAGATCCCCGCGTTGCAGCCTACATAAAAGAATTTAAGGCTTTTGTTGATCAACAAGATTTCGCGCAAGCATTGCGACTGGCTGAGAAATTAGTATTGGTTCGCGGAGAGGCAGAGGATTGGTTAAAACAGGGAACTTGTTTATATGAACTTAAACGCTATGAAGAAGCAATAGCATCTTACTATAAAGCTTTAGAGATTAATCCTGATCATGATGCCGCTTGGAACAATCGGGGAGTTACACTCGATAAGTTGGGTAGGTTAGAAGAAGCAATTGTCTCTTACAAGTTAGCTTTAGAAATTAATCCTGATAGTGATACTGCTTGGTACAATTTAGGACTTTTACTACTAGATAAATTGGGGAGATGGGAAGAAGCAATTGTCTGTTACGACAAAGCTTTAGCGATTAATCCTGATAGTGACAATGCCTGGTACTTCCGGGGGATTACACTAGGTAACTTGGGGAGATGGGAAGAAGCAATCGCATCTTACGACAAAGCTTTAGCGATTAATCCTGAGTATGACAACGCCTGGTTGTTCCGAGGGCTTGCACTAAGTGATTTGCAGAGGTGGGAAGAAGCAATTGTCTGTTACGACAAAGCTTTAGCGATTAATCCTGAGTATGACAACACCTGGTACTTCCGGGG
>JBAVZX010001343.1:0-3027 GCA_049589015.1 Phormidium sp.
TATTGATACTGGGAAAGATTTAACAAAACTGGCAAACATTAAGTTACCAGATCCAGATTTAGCTTACTTTGTTGCGGGAACACCGGAATTTGCTGCTTACTGGCATGATTTACAATGGGCGCAAGATTATGCTCGATATAATCGGGATGTGATGATGGCGCGAGTTAAGCGAATTGTGGAAAAACATTTAGCTGGCGGAAAGCCAATTAAACCTTTATTAGAGGTGAATTGTCATCACAATTATGCGGAAAAAGAAGTGCATTTTGGTGAGGAAGTTTACGTTACTCGCAAAGGTGCGGTAAGAGCAAAAGAGGAAGATTACGGCATTATTCCTGGTTCAATGGGAGCAAAATCTTTCATCGTTAAAGGTAAGGGAAATCATGAAAGTTATTGTTCGTGCAGTCATGGTGCAGGGCGTTTGTTGTCTCGAAATAAGGCAAAAAATGTCTACACATTAGATGATTTGATTACTCAAACTAAAGGTGTGGAATGTCGCAAAGATCGGGGTGTTTTAGATGAAATTCCTGGGGCTTATAAGCCGATCGAACAAGTGATGGCAAATCAATCTGATTTGGTAGAAGTTGTAGCAACTTTAAAGCAAGTTCTCTGCGTAAAAGGTTAATCAGTTCGTTGTACCCACTTCAGTGGGTGCAGCGCTGAAGCGCTTACAACGGACCTGTTTGTTGTACCCACTTCAGTGGGTGCAGCGCTGAAGCGCTTACAACGGACTTGTTTGTTGTACCCACTTCAGTGGGTGCAGCGCTGAAGCGCTTACAACGGACTTTTTTCTAGGGTTTTAGTTAACCAATCTTTAACTATATATGTGGCTAAACAATCATCTTCGTTGTAGATAAGAATTTTTTCTAAAAAAGTTCGATCGCCTGTCTTCAACCATTCATCATACCAACAAATTGCTTGGGAACCATTAGCTGAAGGATTGCGCCAATTAAAACCTAACCAACGGGCGATCGCTTTTAATGAATAACTTTCCGTTGGTAAAGTTACTGCTTGGGTGACTTTTTGATGTACATCAACTAAGCGATTTAACAAAGGTTGCCATAAATCATTTGCTGTTTTATAGCGTTTAGCTAACTCTTTAATCATAAATATTTCGTAATCACAAAAATGAAAAATGGGTGCTTGCGGATAATTCCAAACTAAACTTAAAAATTGTTGCCAAGTCGCCTCTTCTTCTGGGAAATCCTCTGCTAGTAAAGGATAAAACTTTTTGGTTTGAGCTTTTGTGTCTACAACTAAAACACCTAAAAGATAAGCAAAATCTATTTCTGGTTGAGACTCAATATCAAAATATAACTCTATATCTGAATTTGGTAAATTTATAGAATGGGCTGAATTAAAAATTACTTGATTGTTTAGCTTTGCTTGAGATTGTCGCAATAATTGTTCGGTGATTTCCTTGCCAAAAGCAGGTTCTAAATCAGCTAAATTAGCATTGGACAAAGATGCCACTGTGTTAATATTAAGTTGTTGCAAATAACTGTAGCGACTCGGAGTAACTCCAGGTAAAAGTGAGAGATGTTCTTGAGATTTGGCCATGCCATAACAGGAACTATACCAATGACAAAGACTGCACTTTTGCCGGGAAATAAAAATTTCTGGTGTTTCGCTTTGCTGTAAAGTTTGGCTGCATTCTTGGAAAATTTTCTGCATTTGCGGTAGCCAATTTTCCAGTTGTACGAAATAGGGTTTTCTTTCGCGTAAGATTAACCAAGCAGCGGGAGGTTTTACTCCTTGTGTTGCGGTTAAAACTTGGGCGTGAAATGCGGCACTAATTTTATATTCTTGCTTGGGACGTTTTCCTAATTCAATTTGCACCGGAATGTAACACCAATTCCCAAAAATCGAATTTCCTGGTTGTTTTACTAATAAATCGGGGAAACTTAGTAGGGTAATGGGCGGTGACTGATAACTGGGGAAAGGATTTCCGTCTACCTGGGTAATTAAAACTCCTTTGTAAATTCGCTCGACACCCTGACGCATTAATGATAAAGTAGCCTCTGCACCCGCTTGCCAATCTCTGTGTGGATACTCTGGTTTATGATATGTTTGTTCGCTGAGAACAGTTTTTTGATGTGTCAGACGATCCTGTTGTAGTTTTAACTGAAAATCACTTGGGGGGTCTAGTTCTTGTTTGTTTCCATAAAGATCAAGAAACGCCCGTCGATGACAGCGTTGGTATTGCAGCAGCATTTCAGCAGTTAGGAGCATTATTTTAAACTATGAAAACGATTTTGTAGCGAATTTGCGATCGCTGCGCTAACGCCAACTCTAGGTCTAGGTAAGTTATGCAGCCTACTATTATGTTAAATCTAATCTATCCAATTTGAACTTGTGAGGAGAAAGTGGAATTTAAATACGCACACACTTGGGAAGAAAAGAATTTCATTGTCAAAGCCTTTGTTTTAGATCAAATTGCCTCACCCGATGATTTTAACGTCAGCATTAATGCAGAAGACGAAATGTTTTTGTATCTGCAAAACGCTTTTCACGGAAATAGAAATCGGGCGCTAGTAGAATATTTTATGTCTGGTAAGGAAGTACTCAGTCGAGTTACTTCTATTATAAATTGGAAATTTCAAGCTTTTGCAAATGTTAACTCTTTCTTAGATTTTGCCTGCGGGTATGGCAGAATGACTCGCTATTTAGTCCAAGAAATGCCCCCGGAAAAAATTTGGGTATCAGATATTTATGCCGAAGCAGTAGAATACCAAAAGCTCCAATTTGGGGTGAATGGCATTGTTTCGGTGACTAATCCAGAAGATTATCCGGTAGAGAGAAAGTATGATTGTATTTTAGTATTTTCTTTGTTCAGTCATCTACCAGAAAAAACCTTTGTTCCTTGGTTAAAAAAACTATATAGTATGCTGTCTCCAAATGGCATACTAATGTTTACTGTTCATGATGTGACATTGATGCCACAAGAACAGATAATGCCAGAATCAGGTATTTGTTTTGCCCCGATGAGTGAGAGTCGTTCTTTAAATACGGAGGAGTATGGATCAACTT
>JBAVZX010001344.1:0-3367 GCA_049589015.1 Phormidium sp.
ATTCTAAATTGCTAGTTTCAGCTGTCTTGAGTTTTATTTAAGACTCTTCCGCTTGGGGGAAATCTAAGTCTAATTTGGCTAACAGCTGAGCTAAACGCTGAGGATCAGTAAGATAAAGATATCCAATCAAGGTTTCCAGGCTACTAGCTTCTTGATAGATTTTTGCAGATAATCGCTTTGGCCCTCCACCAGCAGCATTTCTGCCGCGCCGCAAAATTTCGCTCTCGGCTTCTGTCAGATGGGGTTGGAGCGATCGCAAATGCCTAACCTGACTCTCTGCTCTCACTTGAAACACCACCTGCCGATGATACTTGTCTATCCTTTTGGCAGGTAAAAGATAACGGCTGCGAACATATAACTCAAAAACTGCATCTCCTATATATGCCAAAGCTACAGGAGAAACCTGATTAACTTCTGTTAACGAGTAACTTATATCTGAGAGCGGCTGATGAAACATCGCTTCTGAATTTTACCATAAATGCTGATTGGGAATGATTTAAATTTTCTCAGAATAAATTTGCTATCCAGAAATCGACCGGATAGCATCAGCAATTTTAGTTTCGCCAGCTTATTTTATGTTCGCCAAAGCAGCATCTACCGATGTTTGCAAAGAGAGAAACTGTTCTAAACGTACTAGCTTAACTGTTTGGGTAACGCGGGGGTTGGTGACAATCTGTAAACTGCCGTTGCTACTTTGGGCTTGCTTGGCTGTTTGTACCAACGCACCCAAACCAGAACTATCGACAAAATCGATTTGGGAAAGATCCAAAACAATATTTTTTGGCCCATCATCGATACACTTGCCGATTACTTTACGAAAAGTCGGCTCCGAAAAGGCATCTAATAAGCCTGTCAGACGAAATAACTGGTATTTTTCCTTGACATCTCTTGTGCCTCTAAGGCTTACGGTCAAGGTCAGTGGCTCAGGAATAATTCCCTCCTAGCTCCATAGTCCTTCAGTCGAGGCTCCAGTATATATAGTTTCTGGGATTTTGTCTAGTTATTTAGGGATTATTTGTGAAGAAGGGTAAAGGGAAAGGGGTAAAGGGAAAGGTGAAATTTAATTCCCCCCTGCCCCCCTGCCCCACCCTGGAGCCTTCTAAACAGAGCTAGTTTGGCGATTTTGGCGCATTGATTGGACGAACTGTTCAAACAGGTAGTCAGCGTCATGGGGGCCTGGGCTAGCTTCTGGGTGATACTGTACAGAGAACATCGGTAGGGATTTGTGGCGCAGACCTGCGACGGTGCGATCGTTTAAATTGAGATGAGTAATTTCTACATCGGCTTCTGGAATAGAATCAGGATCGATCGCAAAACTATGATTTTGGCTAGTAATCTCGATTTTTCCCGTTAAACCAGCAGGTTGATTTAAGCCCCGATGACCAAATTTTAGTTTAAAGGTATCGCCACCCAAAGAAAGACCTAAAATTTGGTGTCCCATACAAATACCAAACACAGGTTTTTCCGCCTTCAGTAAAGCTTTGGTAGTTTCAATTCCTTCAGTATTTGCCGCAGGATCACCAGGGCCATTAGAAAGGAAAATACCGTCTGGATTGTATTTTAAAATCTCTTCGGGTGGTGTATCTGCGGGAACCACAATTACCCGACAACCATAACTTGCTAAACGGCGGAGAATATTCTTTTTCACGCCGAAGTCTAGCGCCACAACTGTAAAAGATTCGTCGGTTTTTTCTATTGATTTAAATTCCCAAACAGGGTTAGTAGGTTCAGACCATTCGTAAATCTTCCGCGTCGTAACATTCTTAACTAAGTTTAATCCTGCCATACTCGGAGCAGCTTTTACTCTAGCAAGTAATTCCGATGGGTCGAGGATTTCGGTAGAAATTCCCCCGTTCATTGCCCCAAATTCGCGAATTTTCCGGGTTAAGGCACGGGTATCAATGCCGTAAATTGCCGGAATATTGTATTGTTTCAAATAATCGGGTAAAGATTGGGTAGAGCGCCAATTGCTAGGACGGGTGCAGATATTACGGGCAATAGCTCCTCGGACTTGGGGACCTTCGGACTCTTCGTCTTCAGGATTAATACCTGTGTTGCCTAGTTCGGGATAAGTAAAAAGCACAATTTGACCGCAGTAACTAGGGTCTGTTAATACTTCTTGATATCCAGTGATGCCAGTGTTAAACACTACTTCTCCAATTGTGGTTCCTGGGGCACCGAATGACCAGCCCCGAAAAGTTGTGCCATCTACTAAAACAAGCAGCGCTGGTTGAGCATCTAAAAGTGGCATAGTTTCCTGTCTTTGATTCGTAGCGATGTTAATCTTACACGACCTCTGAGAGTTGTGAGGTTTTTCATCAGATTAATGTTGGGATTTGATTACATTTGCTTTGGTATGTGAGGTGCTGAGAACTTTTTTGTTTACAAAAGCTTAAATTTTGATTTTTCTCGCTTTGGGCAAGGTTAGATTAGATACAGTGTTCCCGGAGCGTTTGGCTAAAAGTTTGTTAAGCAAAATCTCAAAAAAAGTTCTTTATGGAAAAAGTTTCTCGCGCCCGTGGGCTGCTAATGTTACTTTCGGGAATGGTTGCAGTTATGAGTATGGCTTGTAGTAGTGACAATGCTACTCAAAGTCCTAATGTTAAAGTTGAGTCTAAAGTAAATGCTTCGGTGGGTGCTGCTACGGTGAAGCAAAAAACTGTGGTGGTGAAGCAGAATCAGGAGCAGGCAGCGGTGGAGGATAATTATGAGGAAGCGAAAGCTATTGCTGCTCGTGCTAAAAGTATAGGTCAGTCTGCCCAATCTCGCGATGATTGGAAGTTGGTCAACACGCAATGGCAAAAAGTAATGCAACTGCTCAAAGCTGTACCAGCTTCTAGCCCCAATCATGCCAAAGCTCAAGCCAAACTGAAAGAATACCAAGAACAAGCTGATTACGCTGCTAAACAAGCAGACCCTAAAGCTAAGCAAGTTTCTCTGGTGAGTAAGTGTACGACAAAAGTCAGCACTAATGCACCTTCTGGTACTGTGATTCGCGTACCCATTAAACGCCGAGAATTTGGCACTTTGGTAATTGATGTCACTCTGACTAACACTAATATTAAGCAGACTTTTGAGATGATGCTGGATACTGGGGCTAGTGGTACGGCGATTACTCCAGAGATGGCAGCCAGATTGAAGGTAGAAACCTTTGGCGTGGCAAAGGTGAGTACTGCTGCTGGTGGTGCTTTAATTGGTGTTGGCTGTCTGGATGCGGTACAAGTGGGTGGTGCTTCGTTGAAAAATGTCCCTGTGGGGATTCCACCGGGATTGAGCATTGGGCTACTGGGACAAGATTTTTTTTCCCGCTATGATATGACCATCAAAAATAATTTTGTGGAATTCCGGGTGCGGTGAAAATTTCTCA
>JBAVZX010001345.1:0-1765 GCA_049589015.1 Phormidium sp.
CGGGAATACCGCATAACTATTAGGATCAGAAAATAAAGAATTAACATGAATACCTGATTCATGGCGTTGAGCAGTCTGAGAATAAGGAGGAGCAGGACGAACCCCCAATTTTTCAATGTAATCAGTCACAGCAACAATAGCATCATAGTTAATCCCCTCAACTTCAATACCGAAGCGGACTCGCAACCCATTTAGCACCTGCTCCAAAGCAACATTTCCCGCCCGCTCCCCTAAACCGCAAAATGTCCCCGATACTAAAGTTGCTCCAGCCATAAGGGACTGGAGGGTATTTTCCAGAGCCATGCCCATATCATTGTGGTAATGTACACCCAAAGCAACCCCTGTAATAGATTGAAGCAAATCATTAACCCAGATGTAACTTTTTTCGGGAGTCAAAACACCAACTGTATCACAAAGCAAAAAGCTTTCAATATAAGGACTAAAAGAGCGAATACATTGTACTAAATAGTCAAAATCGGTTCTAGAAGCATCCTCAGCAGCAAAGTCTACTTTGAGTCCAGCAACTCTTGTAGCATAGTGCAAGTTTTCCACTGCTAAATCAATAGCATTTTGGCGAATTGTATTGATTATTTTTGCTGGAATATGATCGTCAATGGTTTTGCCTTTAAATTCGCTCATCAGGCGAACTTGGGGATCTCGGAGAAACAATAATCGATCGGAAAGACCAAGAAACAAAATAATGCGTTTAACACCGTAATTTTTAACTTTATCAATATAATCCTTTCCCATCATTGTAGAAGCGGTGATCAGATCGCACCATCCATCTATGACTAATGATTTGACTAACTCTTCTTCTTGTTGACAAATACCAGGCATAATAGCTAGTCCATGAACTCCTGCTTGACCGATCAAATGGGCAAGTTTTTGTTTAGTTGGGTAAGAGAAGAAAATTCCAGCTTGTTGTTCTCCATCCCGCAAGGTTTCATCATAAATTTTGAGCGAAAGAGTTTTCATGATTCCTCTGGTCAAACTAGTTGATGATGTTCGTAACTTGTAATTAAGGAAGCAAATTTTTTGAAGACTAAAGTCCAAGATATAAACATTTTTAAATTTAAAGTTTAGGACATTAGCAGATGTAATTGAGTAGCTAACATTTTGACATTGGGTTCATAAAGCATTCGACCATGATTTCCTGGCATAGACAATACCTTGACAGGCTTTCGAGTGTATGATTGCCATCCCCAATCCGGTAAATTGTAATCAGAAATTGCTTGTAACTCTTGGACAACAATTTCATGATTTTCTTGAGCACGGAATAAAACAATTGGGACGGAAATTTGATGAGTAGGCCGATAATTAGCGTAATTGCGCGTCACTGCTTTCATCACTTTCATGTTGGTTTTGAGTAAATCAAGGGTTGAATGCTCCGGTAGGATATTATTTCGATATAAATACTCTGCCGTTAGATCCCAGCGAGCTTGGTCATCCGGTTGAGCAATTAAATCATCGTATTTCAGCCCTAAAGAAACTCCCTTTAAAGCTTCAATTCGTTGAATTAATTGCCAAATCCAATCAGTTTCTTTCAATTCCCAAAAATAGTCAGGATGGGCAACTAATCCTGCATCAAAGATAGCCAGTAGATCTACCTTTTCCCCTTGTTGTTCTAGCTGGGAAGCCATTTCAAAAGCCACAGCACAACCTGAAGAATATCCTGCTAGTAAGTATGGGCTTTTAGCTTGCTGTTGACGTAATAAATCAATCAGTTGACTCGCATGATCTTCCACTGATTTAGGAAGTAGCCTAA
>JBAVZX010001346.1:0-7209 GCA_049589015.1 Phormidium sp.
ATGCAGTATTGCGAAAAATACCTTTTGGAGGAATATCTGCGCCTCTTTCCTGGGAAATAATATCTAAACGGTAAACATTGAAAAAGTTTTTATATCTGGGATAGGGGTTTTCATTTCCCAAAAACATCCAATTCAGCATTGAATTGATATGGCTATTGTAGGTGGTATTAATATCTGCTGCTGTATACCCATCCCCCAGAAAAACTATATCTACTCGGTTACTTGATGGCCCATTATCCCACAGCTTTAAGTAAGCACCTTGGGCAACTGTTGCCATTCCCAGTAGCATACTCATAGTAGCCGCTGGTAATCCCAAGTACTTAGATAAAATTTGTAACATAACTTCTCCTCAGATCTACTGACACTATTCAACAGTAGATTGAGCTATTTCGGAAGTATACAACCCAATTTTACGTAAAGTTAATTAAATATCGGTGCGATCGCCACTTTTTTGCGCCGCCAACTTAGCTTTTGCTTGCTGCCACATCTGTTCCAACTCTTCTAGAGAATAATCCGAAAGCGGGCGATCTGTCACTGCTTCCATCTTCACAATTCTTTGTATAAAACGTTGATTTGTTCCCTGCAAAGCCTCCGCCGGGTCTAAATCATACCACCGGGCTAAATTAATAATTACAAATAACAAATCGCCTAATTCTTCTTGTTGTCGTTCCTTATTTTCATGTTGAATAGAGTATCTAAACTCCGCCAATTCTTCATTAAACTTTTCCCAAACATCCTCAATTTTGTCCCATTCAAAACCTGCCGCCGCCGCCTTTCGGGAAATTTTCATTCCCGCCGTTAAAGGTGGTAAAGTACGAGCATAACGGCTAATTTTCCCACTGAGTAACTGTTGCTGTTCTGGATTTTCTCCCTTTTCTGTCGCCTTAATTTTTTCCCAATTCTGTCGCACTTCCTCAACACTTTCCACAGTCACATCACCAAACACATGAGGATGTCTGCGAATTAACTTTTCTGTAATTCCTTCCGTAACTTCAGCGATCGTAAATTGACCAGATTCCCTAGCAATTTGTGATTGTAAAACTACTTGTAAAAGTAAATCTCCTAACTCTTGGGCGATCGCACTTTGCTCACCACATCTAATCGCATCTACCACTTCATAAGCTTCTTCAATTACGTAGGGAATTAAAGACTCAGGAGTTTGAGCTAAATCCCAAGGACAACCACCATTAGGCGATCGCAACTTTGCCACCACATCAATTAACTTTTGCCATGCTTCCATTGCCGAATCTTGCGTCATTATAGCCCCCTCCAAAAAGTATTAAGGACTTACGCAGTATAACCTAAGAAACTAGGTAGGGAGCGTAAGTCCTCCTATTTAGCTATCTATTTAAATCCTAAGTTGCCGGAGTTTCAGGAGATAAAGCAGGTGGAATTTCCTCCTGAACTACAGTCAAACTTTGCACCACAAACGGTAAAAAAGCCCCCTTTAAACCCGACTTAACTCGCTCTGGAGTTTCCCCATAAATCACAAACAGCGGATGTACTTTATCAGCACCCTCACTCAAAATATGTTTGTACCGGGAAGGCATCACCCACTCGTAACTATTATCCAAATAAACCTGAGTTTGTCGCCACCGATTTAGTAGTTCCGAAAACTCTTCATCAGGACGATGGATAAACACTAAAATTTCTGCACCCGTTTTAATTTTCCATTCCGGGTCACACATCAAAACTGCTAAATCGCAGGGCAAACAAGTTGCTTGCCGTCCTGGTTTTACTACACCACTATGTTTTGTCGATGTGATATTTTGACTCAAACGTACAATCGGCAAAGGAATAGTGATTAAACTTTCTTGTGGTCGGCGCAGACTAGGAATTAGCTCAAAATAGGGTCGATGTTGCTTCAATAGCTCGATCGCCCCTACCTGACCACTATATTCTGCGAGTAACTCTTCGTAATGAAATTGCTGTATCGACATTTTTCTAATTGGAACTGTGACGGTTTACCAAATTCTTTTCCTATTTTAATTAGCTCAAACAAAAGGCATCTCTATCAATTAGCCTAACTTGTCGAACACTGCAAACATTGGCAGATACATCGACAACAAAATTGAACCCACAATACAAGCAATACCCACCATCATCAGTGGTTCTAGTACACTTGTCAGAGCTTTAACAGCTTGCTCAACTTCATCTTCATAGAAATCCGCAACCTTCATCAACATTTTGTCAATTTCCCCCGTTTCTTCCCCAATACTAATCATTTGAATCGCCAGAATCGGGAAAACATTTTCTCGCTGCAAAGCAAGACTGATCATCCCCCCACCTTGAATTTCCTTTCTCGAAGCTTCGATCGCATTAGAAATTACCTGATTACCCGCCGTATCCCGAACAATTTCCAAAGAAGTCAAAATTGGTACCCCAGAACGAGTCAAAGTCCCAAAAGTGCGGCAAAAACGCGCCACCGCAGTTTTTTCCGTCAAGTCACCAAAAATCGGAGCTTTCAGGAAAAACTTGTCGATTTGCAAGCGACCAACTGGAGTTTTGTAATATTGCTTATAGGCAATATTCGCCCCTACGATTACACCAATAATCAGAAATACCCAGAAATTCCTTTTCGGTTCAGGCAGAAATGGGCCGCGAAAAATTTCACTAATTCCCATCATAATTCGGGTAAACAGTGGCAATTCCGTTCCCAAATCTTCAAAAATCTTCGCAAAAATTGGTAACAGAAATGTCGTCATCCCAATAAAAATCAGCACAGCCAAACTTCCCACCGCCACCGGATAAGACATCGCCGACTTAATTTGGTTTTGTAATCTCGCCGCATCTTCTAATAACTTCGCAATCCGGTTTAAAACCTCATCGAGCACCCCACCAACTTCCCCTGCTTCTACCATTGCCACATAGAGATTATCAAAGCAATCAGGATGTTTTCGCATCGCTTCTGCCAGAGCAATCCCCTCATTCACATCCGCACTAATTCCCACTAAAGCTCTTTTCAACTTCGGATTAGTACATTGTTCAGTTAATACCCCCAAAGCTCTCACCAAAGCCACCCCAGCATTTACCATTGCCGCAAATTGGCGAGAGAAAATCGCCTTATCCTTGACCGTGACCTTCGCCATTGCGGCTTTAAAATCAAACTCTTTCAAGTTAAAGCTTTTTGCTTCCTTGAGGTCTTGAATAATCATTCCCTTATCTCTCAGAAGCGCACGGGCATCCCTGATAGATTCGGCAACCACTTTTTCTTTTTTGGCAACTCCTTGAGAGTCTCTAACTTGGGCTAAGTAAGTAGGCATAGTTAACACCAAACTTTTTCTTTAATTTATTTTTTTGATTAGGTAGTTAGTAATTGGTACTTAGTTTAAACAGTAATCAGTTTTGAATGTAAATATCTCTCCAACTCAAAACTCTGTACGGGGGGGTGAGAATTGCGATCTCTTCTACTTTAGGGGCAGCTTGATCTAGATATGGTGTTGGTATGGTTACATCAATGAAAAAACCAGCCCCTACAAAGCTATCTGCTCTCGCCCACCCCCACAACGCAAAACTTTTACCTACTACCTAATACCGTTATCCTAACTTAACCTAATGGGCTGCTCCGACTTTCACTCCCGCTGGTGCCGGCCCAATTAACCTTTGTAATTCATCAGGTTTAGAAGACTTACTCATCGCAGCCTCGTAAGAAATAGCCCCAGCTTTGTAGTAGTTAGCTAAGGACATTTCCATAGTTTGCATCCCCAATTTACCTCCAGTTTGAATCGCCGAATAAATTTGGGAAGTTTTCCCCTCCCGAATCAAGTTAGAAATAGCAGGTGTGATCACCATAATCTCCTGAACCATTACCCGACCATATTCCCCAGGTTTAACATTTTGTTTTGGTACCAAGTTTTGGCTGAATACAGCAACCAAAGAGTTAGAAAGCATCGCCCGAATTTGGGGCTGTTGAATAGGTGGGAATACGTCCAACATCCGGTCAATTGTTTGAGCCGCTGAGTTCGTGTGCAAAGTGCCAAATACCAAGTGACCTGTTTCTGCTGCGGAAATCGCCAAGCCAATTGTTTCTAGGTCACGCATTTCACCCACCAGGATTACATCTGGATCTTCCCGTAAAGCTGCTTTCAAGGCATTAGCAAAACTCTTCGTATCTTCACCTTTTTGCCGTTGGTGAACCAAGCTTTTAACATTGGGAAATACATATTCGATCGGATCTTCCACAGTCAGAATATGTTCCGAGCGCGTGCGGTTAATCAAATCAATCATTGCCGCCATCGTCGTAGTTTTTCCTGACCCCGTTTGGCCCGTCACCAGCACCATCCCTCTCGGTCTTTCGGTGGCTTCCCGCACCACATCCGGCAACCCTAACTTATCGAAATTAGGAATCTTAGAAGACAAAGCTCGCAAACAAGCCGCCCAAGCACCCCGTTCCCGATACACATTCACCCGGAACCGAGCTAACCCTTTCACCCCGTAAGCACAGTCTAACTCCCAATTCTGTTCCAACTCTTTCCGTTGAGAGTTATTGAGCATACTAAAAATTAAGCGTTGACACTCTTCAGAAGTCATCGGCTCCTCACCAACAGGCCCCAATTTACCACTGACCCGGAAATAGACAGGTGCACCAGCTTGGATGTGCATATCCGAGCCGCCCATCTCAATTAATTGTTCCATTAGGTCTTCAATCATCATCTCCATCGGCATAAGACTGTCTCCGTTAGCAGTAGATTTATTGGTTAGTTGTTATTCTTAGTTTGCCCAAATCGTTGTGGTCATTTGTCATTTGTCCCTTGTTTTTTTTGCCCATTGTTGCTTTTGCGATGCACCTTTGACCAATGACTCAATGACCAATAACTCAATGATGCTATTCATTAAATCTCAGTGTTAGGCAGTAAGGACATTCAATCCACTCCTGTTGTAATCCCGCTTCACAAACGCGACAAGTCAGGGCGCTCTTACGTTTCGCCTTTAATTCTGCTTCTAACCCAGAATCAGTAAAGGTGACGCGCTCAACTTCTTCGAGGGTAGTCCGACCTTCGCGCACCAACTGTAAGCTGTATGCCAGCAATGTCGTCATACCTTCTTCTACCGCCGCTTCTTTAATGCGTTCTGTGGGAGCGCCTTGACTAATTAAAAGTTGCAGATTTTCTGTAACTTTCAATACTTCGTAAACCCCAACCCGACCTTTGTAGCCACCTCCTTTACAAGTTTTGCAGAGGTTTTTATCATTGGGTCTTTCTGCTGGGGGAATCGTATTCGCCTTGTAAATTAACATATCTACATCACCGGAAGCAGTTAAGCCAAAGCGAGCGAGTTCTTCCGATGCGGGTGTGTAGGGAATGCGACAATCAGGACAAACGCGCCGCATCAAACGTTGTGCTAGTACACCGAGTAAAGCACCCGACACCATGAATGGTTCTACGCCCATTTCATCTAAACGAGCGATCGCACCCGCCGCATCATTCGTGTGTAAAGTAGTTAATACCAAGTGACCCGTTAGAGCCGATTCGATCGCCGTTTTCGCCGTTTCCTTATCCCGCGTTTCACCCACCAGAATCACATCTGGATCTTGTCGCAAGAAAGCCCGCAACGCCGTCGCAAAATCTAAGCCTTTTTCCCGAATTACCTGCACCTGAGTAATCCCAGCCAAAGTGTACTCAATCGGGTCTTCCACCGTACTAATATTTACCCCCGGATCATTCCGTTCTGCCAACACCGAGTATAAAGTCGTTGACTTACCAGAACCCGTCGGCCCCGTTACCAGAATCAACCCAAAAGGACGACTAGCCATTTCTCGGACCATCGCCAAACACTCTGGATTAGTAATTAACTTATCCAACCCCAGCTGAGTTGACGAATTATCCAAAATCCGCAACACCACCTTTTCCCCATAGCGGCTAGGCAAAGTACTCACCCGAAAGTCAATCTTACGTCCATCGAAGATCCGACGAATCCGACCATCCTGTGCTTGTCGGCGTTCCGCAATATCCAAATCCGAAATTACCTTAAACCGAGCCGTCACCGCCGGAATAATTTGCTTAGGTAGAGGGTCAAATGCTTGTTGTAACACCCCATCTTTGCGGAACCGAATCCGTAAGGTTTCTTCCTGCGGCTCAACGTGAATGTCCGAAGCACCTTCCTGCAAAGCCTTAATCAAAATCTTGTTCACCAAGTTAATAATTGGCGCTGATGACTCCTTACCATCTGCGTCAAGGTCTTCGCCTTCATCGGGTGCTTCTTCCAAACCTTCTATATTCAGATCTTCTAATAGACCAGTGACATCGGTCTGCTTTTCCCGATCCCGTTTTTCTACGATCGCAGCTTGTTCATCTAAATATTTGGTAATCAGTTGCTCATAGTCTTCTCTCGTAATCACCATCCGTTGCAATGTCAAACCTTGAAGCCGTAAAATCCGCCTCAAGTCATCTAAGGCTTCTAGGTCATCAGGATTGACCATCGCAATCAGAACACTAGGCGGCTGAGTATCATGTTTAGATAAGGGTACTAATCGATAACGGCGACAGATATCAATGGGAATTAAACCGTCAATCAACTCCCCTACCTGATTAACTGGAATATCGTTGATTTCAGGATCGAGAGATTCCACCCCAAACAGAATCTTTAATTCAAACAGCTGCTGTTTCTTGTACTGACGTAACAAGTCTGGGGGCAACTGTCTTCCCGTAAGCGACTCTAAAATCTCGGTTAACGGTCTTCCTGATGTGCGACTTTCGACCATCGCTTGCTTCATTTGCTCAGGATTAACATAGCCTGTTTGAATCAACTTATTGCCAAAGGGCGAAAAGTTTTGGACGATCAGGCTGGTTGAGGTACGTCTTGGTAATGATGAAGAGTTAGTCATAGCTGATGCAGAAGTTCTCCTTATAGAGTATTCCCAAAAGTTTTTCCCAAATTTTCATCAGACTGTGATCTTGAATACTGAATCTTAGATCATCTGACTCCCGAAATTAAAAATTGCCGCTTCAGGAAGCTAAGCTTTTTGCTAAGGATGCAGTACAAGTTTTCAGTCTGAAATTAAGCTAACCTGACAAATTTACCCAATTAACGGGGCGCATAGCGGTCAGCAATCCGATTTCTGTGATGTGAGTCAGCCAAGGGAGAGTACTTTTTCTCTACCTTTCCAAGATAATAGCCTTAACCAACCCTTTAAGTAGAGGCTGGTAATAGATTTTAGGAAAGTAGTACCTTGTTCCTAAGAGCAAAGTAGAATAATTAACAGGGATTGAC
>JBAVZX010001347.1:0-3152 GCA_049589015.1 Phormidium sp.
ATATTGAAGAGGTTCAGAATGATTCGCGAGTGATTGAAGTTTATTTGGGTAAACAAGAAGAAGAAATGGAAGAAGAAGAAAAAGTCGAAGAAATTTAATTTGTGTTGCTGTTGATTAGTTAGCTATAATCAAAAAAAATCATTTAAATTGGCAAAAATGGTATCAATCAATAATGCGATCGCACCCCAACCAATCTCCTCTACAGAAATCTTATTACAAGTTTCTGGAATAAATGTTTATTACGGCGAAAGTCACATTCTTAGGGATGTAGATATTAGCATTCCCCGTGGACAAATGGTGTGTTTGATTGGTCGCAATGGTGTAGGCAAAACTACGCTATTAAAAACCATTATGGGGTTACTCAGATCTCGCACTGGTACAATGAATTTTGCAGGTAAACCTATTACTGGTAAATCTCCCGATCAAAGAGCTAAAATGGGAATTGGTTATGTTCCTCAAGGTCGAGAAATTATTCCTCGGTTAACAGTAGAAGAAAATTTATTACTTGGTTTTGAAGCTTTACCAAAAGGTAGAAAAGGTAACGAAAAAATTAGCGAAGAAATTTTTGAATTGTTTCCAGTTTTAAAAACAATGCTGTGGCGGATGGGTGGAGATTTAAGCGGGGGACAACAACAACAATTAGCGATCGCCAGAGCATTAATGGCAAAACCGCAGCTATTAGTATTAGATGAACCCACTGAGGGAATTCAACCTTCAATTATTTTGGAAATTGAAGCAGCTGTGCGTTCTATTGTGCAAAATACAGGAATTTCAGTACTATTAGTTGAGCAACATTTACACTTTGTCCGCCAAGCTGATCGTTACTACGCAATGCAAAAAGGTGGTATTGTCGCTTCTGGTGTCACTAGCGAACTCAGCCAAGATGTGATTCAAAAGTTTTTAGCAGTGTAGTTGTAAATATAAAAAATTATAACATAATTGGTATAAATATTCTCTAAAGAATTATAATTTATGGAAATATTTTATGAATTATAAACAATAATTACTGTTAATTTTTAATGAGTTTTGGTTCATAGATTGTTTTATTAAAGTAATAATTGAATGGCACCTCTAAAGGACAGTTCTGCCAGCTAGCTTTCTTTGGCTGGTATTGTGTTATAAAATTTGAGTCTTTGCCTATCTACCCAGCAAATTTACTTAAAGATTATCGAAAAAGTGGCGCAAATTGATAGTGAAATATAGGCGGCTGAAGATAACAATAATTAAAACTTTGCAAAAACTCCAAACCAAAATTTTAATTTTTACCTTTGGAGCATCTCTATTGCCAATTTTGTTTTTGCTAGGTGCAGCTTGGCAATTTGTATATCAACCTTTGATTGATTTAGAAAAAACACGACTTAATGACCAAGTTTTAGCTTTTCGCGGTTACACAGCTGCTACGGCGCAAGGATTACAAGATGTAACTAAAGGCTTTGCCTATTGGACAAATTTATATGAGGCTATTCCTCAACGAAATATTTCTTGGATAAAAGCCGAAGTTACTGAATCATTGATGTTATCTGCGGGTGTAGATATTGTCCAAGTAGTAAATAGTAAAGGCGAAATTTTGGAGCAGAAAGGAGAAGCTTTGCGATCGCCTATGCTGCAAGAAAAAATTGCTGCTATGAGCGATCAAGGTAAAATAGTCGAAGAATTAGTCACAACAGTAGATCAGCAGTTAATCATTTTAGTAGTATCGCCCGTTTTACGTACAGATGGTACAGGAAATTCCCAAGGAAATTTAATAATTGGTAAAACTTTAGATAAAGCTTGGTTAGAAAAATTTTTAAGTTTCTCTCAACCTACTACAAAATTAAAAATTATTTCCCTAAGTGGCCATTTAATCATTTCTCTTGACGATCAAAATAGTAATAATTCAGAAAATTCATATCTATCAATTAAACAACTTTTACCGATAATTAAAAACCGAGAATCTTTATATAAGATCGAACGAAAAACAGGACAGAATACTATTTATGCTCCGTTAAATTCTAGAGGTAATCTGGTAGCGATCGCTAAAATCCAAATCACATCTCAATATTTTCAACAAGCATATTTAGTCCTTACTCGCATAGTTTTGATTGGATTAACATTAGCAATTATACTTTCTATAGGCGTAGCCAACTTATTAGCAAAACAAATTGGAGAACCAATTAATCAATTAGCCAAGCGGAGCAAAACATTAGCCGCAGGCGATTTAAACACGCCCATTCCTGGTGTTGGTTCTGGTGGAGAATTAGGACAATTAGCCAGCGATTATCAAGAAATGGCTGTATCTTTAAAATCACTCGTTAATAACTTAGAAAAAAGAGTAGCAGAACGCACTTTAGAATTAGACATCGCACGTCATACATTAGAAGAAAGAGTAGAACAGAGAACCGAAGAACTTTGGCAAAAAAATCAGGAATTACAAACAGCCTCTGAACAATTAAAACTACTAAACTCAGAATTAACAAACAAAGCCGAACAGTTAACTCATGCTTTAACTAACCTGAAAAAAGCTCAAGCTCAACTCATTCAAACTGAAAAAATGTCTAGTTTGGGACAGTTAGTAGCTGGAGTTGCCCATGAGATTAATAATCCAATTAACTTCATTCATGCCAACCTTAGTTATGTCAGCACTTATAGCCAAGATTTGCTTAATCTCGTTAAACTTTATCAGCAACGTTATGATGATCCAGAAATTGAAAAATACCTTGACGAAATTGAGCTTGATTTTATCGTGATTGACTTGCCTAAAATTATTTCTTCAATGCAATCAGGGTCCGATCGCATCAGTCAAATCGTCCTAGCTTTACGAAATTTTTCGCGCCTAGATGAAGCCGAAATGAAATTAGTTAACCTGCATGAAGGAATTAATAGTACTTTGTTAATTTTACAAAATCGCCTACATTTAGGCAAAGAATATCCAGATATTGAACTAGTTAAAAAATATGGATATTTACCATTAATTGAATGTTATCCCAGACAAATTAACCAAGTATTTATGAATATCTTGGCTAATGCCATTGATGCTATCAAAGAAGGAATTGAAAAGCAATTAAGTGATAAATCTTCAACTTTTACACCTACTATTATTGTGCAAACTCAAATTATAGATGCTGAATGGGCAAAAATTAGATTTTGGAATAATGGCTCAATAATTCCAGCAG
>JBAVZX010001348.1:0-2161 GCA_049589015.1 Phormidium sp.
GTCAAGAGGGACTAATTTCTGAGTATGAATTTGAACAAAAACGCCGACAATTACTTAATTAGTACTCTGGCATTGTTGATTAATTTCCTGTCTTTAAAATCCCCAATCGCAAATCTAAAATCTAAAATCAATTTGAGGTAAAGGCTGATGGCTTTAGAAAATTGGCTAAGTTCTGTAAGTCGTGGTTTGCAAGTGTCTAGTCGTACCCGATTATTAAAAGATCCTTATTATCGGTTTCAGTCGATTGAAGAAGTTGCTTTAGCCGCCAGTTTGGGGATTAAAATTGATGTAAATCAAGCGACTGTTGATGATTGGTTGAGATTACCTGGGTTGTCAATTCATCAAGCGCGATCGCTTGTGGAACTTAGCCGCAATGGAGTAGAGTTTCATTGCTTAGAAGATATAGCTGCTGCTTTAGGTTTTTCAGTTCAAAGATTACAACCTTTAGCACCCATTTTGCAATTTTGTTACTACGATGTAGAAAGTATTTATGCACCACAACCAATTAATCCCAATACTGCTACCGCAGAAATGTTAAATAATCTCCCTGGTATTGATAGTTTGTTGGCTAAGAAAATTTTGGAAAATCGGGAAGCTGCTGGCTGTTATCGCAGTTTAGTGGATTTCCAAAATCGTCTATCTTTACCAAGCGAATTAATCGGCCAGTTGATGCACTATTTACGTTTTTAGGTTAAAAAAAGAACTCCGGCAAAAACCGATAACCTCTCTATACCATCTGCGTTTATCTGCGTTTATCTGCTTTCATCTGCGTACAAAAATTAATCTTTTGACACAAAGCCGATGCGATCGAAAGGCCAAAAACGGAACCAAGCGCGACCAATAATATTTTCTCTGGGCAAAAAGCCCCAAATATGAGAATCATTACTGTTATTCCGGTTATCTCCCATGACAAACACTTGATTTTCAGGTACTTGTTTTGGCCCCCAACGATAATCAGGCGATTCAGCAATATAGTCTTCTTTTAGGGGTTTATTATTAATATAAACTTTGCCATTAGCGACGCTGACAATTTGCCCAGACTCACCAATTATTCGTTTAATAAATGCTTGGTCTTTAGCATAACCTTGAATTTGTAATTGGGTGGGTGGTTCAAAAACTACGATATCGCCTGTTTCAGGTGGATGTAAGTGATAGGAAATTTTTTCGACAACTAAGCGATCGCCTAGTTGCAAAGTCGGTATCATCGAATCTGAGGGAATGAAGCGCGGTTCTGCAATAAAGGTGCGAATTAACAACGCTAACCCCAAGGCTATTGCTAGAATGAGCAAATTTTCCTTCGTTTGTCGCCACACCGACAACTTAGCCGGAGGATCTGGAAACTTTTGGTCTTTATACTCCATAGATGTTATTTATGATACAGCAAACCAAACTAGTTTTCTAATTAAGGATATACAGCCATTTTACTCAGGAAGCAATCTATCTTTAAGTTTCATGCTAAAGATAGATGAAATTAGATAAACAATAGCACTATATAGAGTTCAATGAAGCAATCTAGCTGATCGTTATTGTACAGGATTAAGGAAACATTAAATTATAAATCAATCACAAATCAATTGCCGGAAACATCTCAAGAAGTTAAGAAGTCCTACTGCATAGATAGATTATAAAAATGCTTTCATATTTACCTTTTGGGTTTTTTTGAGGAAGTGCTATGATTTTGATCCGTGATGTGGTACAACAAGCTTTAACAACTGGTTATTTAACCGTAGAATCTGAAAACTTACTGCGAGAACTCTTATGCCAAAAGTATGAATCGGAAGACCTCAACGCTTTTCTGAAGTTACAATTAGCTGTTATGGCTGGTTATGTTAAGCAAGAGTCTCGCGAGTTACTTCAGGCTAAAAATTGCGCTTATTAGTTTTTTAGTAACTAAGTAGTAATTTATTTGAGCACAGAATTATCAGGGTGGGTTTTTATCGATTTAAAATGATTTTTGTAGTGGGGGTGCTACGCAAACGCAATTGCCTCACCTACATTAACAGGGCAGTTTTCTCCTGAAACTTGATCTACAAAAATAGTCATTTCCTCTAAATTTACTGAACCGAAAATAGTTGCCACAGAAACATCAGCCGCATCTCGACCCGTACCAACCCGAATAAAACCTTCCCTCGGCGCTAATCTTGTCGCATCAAACAAATAC
>JBAVZX010001349.1:0-9287 GCA_049589015.1 Phormidium sp.
TTATATATAACGTCTCTACAAGGTTTTTTGGAGATGTCTAATAGAGTAGGGGCGGGTTTAGCCAAAAGCCTGAAATACCCAGCCATAAGATTGAAATCAAAACCCGACCAGACCAAGCATTTGTAGCAAACATTTAAGTAATCGATATTAGTCGCCGGAGCATCTTTTCAAATATTCTTTATGCGATCGTCACCTCTTCCGACAAATAAACATCTTGAATCGCATTAAACAATTTCACCCCTTCTTCAAAAGGACGTTGAAAAGTCTTCCGCCCAGAAATTAAACCAGTACCACCAGCACGTTTATTAATTACCGCAGTACGAACTGCTTCCGCAAAATCATTTTTATTAGAAGCACCACCAGAATTAATTAAACCTGCTCTACCACAATAACAATTAAGTACTTGATAGCGAGTTAGATCGATCGGATGATCGGAAGTTAAATCTGAATAAACTCGTTTATCAGTTTTCCCGTAAGTCTTCGCCATTGCTTGCGAAACCGCTTGATAACCGTTATTACATTCCGGTAATTTCTGTTTAATAATATCGGCTTCAATTGTCACACCTAAATGGTTTGCTTGTCCGGTTAAATCAGCTGCTACATGGTAATCTTTATCCTGTTTAAAAGCATTACTTCGCAAATAACACCAGAGAATTGTTGCCATTCCTAATTCATGAGCACGCGCAAAAGCTTTACTTACTTCTTGAATTTGTCGGGTTGATTGTTCCGAACCAAAATAAATTGTAGCGCCAACTGCTACCGCCCCTAAATTCCAAGCTTGTTCGACTGAAGCAAACATTATTTGGTCAAATTGATTGGGAAATGTCAGTAATTCGTTGTGATTTATTTTCACAATGAAGGGAATTTTATGAGCATATTTACGAGACATCATCCCCAAAACGCCGAGAGTGGTAGCAACTGCATTACATCCGCCTTCAATTGCTAATTTGATAATGTTTTCTGGGTCAAAATAAATTGGATTTGGTACAAAAGAAGCACCAGCAGAGTGTTCAATTCCTTGGTCTACAGGCAAAATAGAAATATAACCAGTATTGGCTAAACGACCTGTAGAATATAATTGTTGCAGACTGCGTAGGACTTGGGAATTGCGATCGGTCCCGGCAAAAATGCGATCGACCCAATCCGGCCCAGGTAAATGTAATAAATCCTGGGAAACTTTCGCTTTATAATTGAGGAGGTCTTCTGTTTCTTCACCCAGCAAAGATTCGATAAAACTGGGTACAGATAATGTCGCAGTCATAACGCTTTCCTCAAGAGTTCTATTTTTGATTGTGGCTATGTTTTAGATTAACTTATGTCTCTCTTAAGATAGAGTATAGATATTTTTTTTTCGATTTTAAGTAATACAGAGAATATCATCAAAGCTAAAATGATACAAATCTGTAGGGGCGGGTTTAGCCAAAACCTTTGAATGCCCAGCAATCAGATTGAAGTCAAAACCCGCCCCGACAAAGCATCTGTAGCCAACATTTTGGTAATCGATATAACCTGTGGCAGAGTTTAGGTGAAAAAACTTGTGGCTAAAGCTAAAGATCAAAAAGCGCCCAATATGAAGAGGAGAGTGTTATGAAAAAACGCCTGGTTATCTGTTGCGACGGTACTTGGAACGAACTGAGAAGCTCTTACCCGACAAATATCGTAAAATTAGCCCAATCAGTAAAATATATTGCTGAAGATGAAACCCCACAAATTGTATTTTATCAACAAGGGCTAGGCACAGAAGACAGTAGTCTTTGGCAAACTTTAGGCGGAGGAGCTTTTGGCTGGGGAATTGACAAATTAATTCAAGATGCTTATCGTTTTTTATGTGTTAATTACAATCCTGAAGCCGAAGATGAAATTTATTTGTTTGGCTTTAGTCGTGGAGCATATATTGTTCGTTGTTTAGCGGGGATGATTTATTGTTCGGGTTTATTACATCGGGAACAGATTCGGAAAACCCCTCAAGCGTATAAAATTTACCGCGATCGCAAAATCCATCCCGACGATGAAGAAGCGAAAGATTTTCGGAAAAATTACGCTAAATCTTCTAAATCTCAGGATACTTCTGGGCAACAATCCTATATGGAAGATCGAGTCTCAATCAAAATGTTGGGTTGCTGGGATACTGTTGGGGCATTAGGTATGCCAGATATAATTCCTTGGTTGCCTATAGAGAAAATAATTAATCAAAAATATCTGTTCTACGATCCTGAACTCAGTCCAATTGTGGAAAATGCTTTTCAAGCAGTTGCTATTGATGAAAAACGCAAAAGTTTTCCTTCAACCCAAATGGATAACAATACCAAAAATCCCAACCAAAGGGTAGAAGAAGTCTGGTTTATCGGCGAGCATGGTTGTGTAGGCGGTGGAACTAAAGGGTATCAAGGCTTATCCGATTGTGCCTTAGCCTGGATGATAGAAAGAGCGAAGGAAATGGGATTAGAATGCGATCAAAGCAAAATCGAGCGTGATTTTGATTCAGAAGGAAAACCGACAAAATTTGGGATTTATCCCGAACCAATCATCGATTTTGACAATAGTCTTACCTTTCCTTTTATCTTAGGAGGGGAGGAATGGCGATCGATTCGCAGAGGCAAAATTAAGTTTCATTCCAGTGTCAAACAACGCTTAAAAAGTCGCACCGATTATTTGCCAGAAAATCTCAAATATTTTATCGACCTGCTCAAGTAATAACTCAAGTTACTATAGCAATTCTCATGCTCATGAGGTACAGAGTTTTTGGTTTTAGGAAATACCTAACAGAAAATAAAACTTGGGTGTACCTCACAAGTCAAGAGAAACGCTATATTTATCTGAGAGATTCTTAAGCTTCTACAGTTGTATGTAGCTTTTTGTTTAACCAAATCTTTTCTTTAGCGTGAATATAACGCGGATCTGGGTTGATGGCGATCGCTCTTTCATAAGACTCGATCGCATTCCCATAAGCTTGCATTTCTGCTAACAATAATCCCCGGTTAAACCACGCTTGATGATAATCTGGTTTAATCGCTACAGCTTTATCGTAAGCTGCTAATGCTTCTGCATAACGTTTCATCCCACAAAAAGCATTTCCTCGGTTATTCCACGCTTGGCAATAATTCGGGTTAATTGCAATTGCTTTATTAAACGCTGCTAAAGCTTCGGCATATTTTTCATTTTCACACAACGCGCATCCGTGACCATCCCAAAATTCTGGGTTTTGTTCGTTCTGCTCAAAAATGTTCATAATATTTGGGGAAATTTCAATTCTTACAGTTCCATTGTGGAAAATCTTTCGCTATTCATGGGGTGCGGTTTTTTCACCTGCAAATGTTCGGTCAATGGGGAATAGAGACAATAGTATAATAAAATTCTGGAAAATTGCTCAATCTTGATTTTCAACGCAGATGAATGCAGATGAACGCAGATAAACGCAGATGTGGATAATGATTTATGGTTTTGGCAATAACTAATGCTTTTGTTACTTTGGGTGTAGCAGATTTTCCCAAGGTAATTGATTTTTATCGTCAGTTTCTTAATCAAGAACCTCAACCTCTTATTCCTAATGTTTATGGGGAATTTCGGTTAACTGGTGGGTTACGTTTAGGGATTTTTCACCCGAAAGCAGCGCATTTTTCTGAGTTTAGTAACTCAAATCAAAGTGGGATGAGTTTGTGTTTGGAAGTAGAGGATTTATCGAGTGCGATCGCTCATCTCACCACATTAGGATACCCACCACCAGGGGAAATTACCACTGCTTCTCATGGCAGAGAAATTTATGCTTACGATCCTGCTGGTAATCGCTTAATTCTCCATCACTCAACCAGTTAATTAGGTTTGATAAATCAATTTCCCAAAGCTGTAAATGCTAATAATTAACAACAGAAATGCTACTACTTGGGTGATTCTGGGATAAGTTGAAGGTGTCATAGACTCTCTAACTATCACCGAAACAGATGAGCAAACTACATAACTTAAGCTTAAGCCTAAATAAGGCCATCTCTCCGTAATTCCCCAAAGTCCGAGTAAGGCTATTGCTAAAAGTAGCATAATTATCTCTACAAACCTGGGAGGATCGGATTGAGTAGTGAGAAATAAACTATTCCACCAAGATTGCCAAAGACGCATACCAATTTCTGATTTTTTGAATTTAAATTTTTGCTCTTTTGGGAAACTTGTTAGTAGTTAGTTCGGCTAAAAGAGTCAAAACTAACCACTAACAATTAATTTGACTCAAGCTGCAGAGTTACCTTCAGTAACTTCTAAACCAAACACCCGATTAAAAGCTTTTTCCACCTTATAACCTGAATCAATTGATTCTAGAGGATCTTTCCGCAAACGGTGACGCAAACATAAGCGAATTACTCGCCGAATGTCATCAACCGTTACTTGTGTTCTGATCTCTAAAGCTGCTATTGCTTTGGCGGCGCGATTAGTTACAATATCACCGCGCAAGCCATCAACATCTAATTCTGAACAAACTTCTGAGATTTTTACCCGCAAATCGTAGTCAATTTCTACTGATGGTAATAACTCTTTTGCTTTCAACAATTTCTGTTGCAAAGCTTCTTGTTCTTGGTGGTATTTTTCGATAAATTTTGGTGGATCTTGGTCAAACTCGGCTCTTTGTTCGACAATTTGAACTCGCATTGCAGGTTCTTTTACTGTGCGAATTTCGGCGTGCATTCCAAAGCGATCGAGCAACTGTGGACGCAATTCCCCTTCTTCAGGGTTTCCTGAACCTACCAAAACAAAACGTGCTGGGTGACGGATGGAAATTCCTTCCCTTTCCACAGTGTTCCATCCCGAAGCCGCAGAGTCCAGTAAAACATCTACTAAGTGATCGTCCAACAAGTTGACTTCATCAACGTAGAGGATTCCACGATTAGCTTTTGCCAATAATCCTGGTTCAAAGGCTTTCACACCTTCCGAAAGCGCTTTTTCAATGTCGATCGTACCGCAAACCCGGTCTTCAGTTGCCCCTAAAGGCAAATCAACCATCGTTACTTTTTTCTTGGCTACGGGAATTTCTAATTGTTGCGCTATGCGATCGCGCACCACATCACTCATTAAATCAGGATCTTCAGGATGGCTGTTGAAAGGATCATCAGCTACCACCTCAATCTCTGGGAGTAAGTCAGCCAGGGCGCGAATAGTCGTAGATTTACCAGTACCGCGATCGCCCATAATCATCACACCGCCAATGTAAGGATCGATTACATTTAATAGCAGTGCCAATTTCATCTCTTCCTGACCAACAATAGCCGTAAACGGGAAAACTACCCGTCTCGTGGCTGGTTTAACATTATTTGTGCTAGCTGTAGCAGTCGGACTCAACGCCGTTACCTCAAATAACCAATGACTAATGACTAATGATTAATGGCTACCAACCAAAGCCAGGACAGGGGAATAGAAATATTTGTTCCCTGTTCCCTATTAAGAGTTCCCTGTTCCCTTTCCTCACCAAAATGTCCCGCTTTAGACCGATAGCCTGATTAATGACCAATCGTTTTTCATTGTGCCACAGAGTATCGTCATCAAACCTTAGCTTTTGTGGGTTTCTGGATCAAGCTTTGCCGAATGATTATCCAGTTGTTCTTCCGCGTTCGTTGATTGGTTGTTAACTGGGAAATTTTTCCACGATGGCATCACAGCGGTACTATCTGATTCTGTGGTCGGTAGAACGGCAGTTTTTTCCTCAAAATCAGATTCTTTGGCGATTGGATCGAGATTAAGGCGATCGAGTTTTTGGATATCAGTCAGTATAGCTAAAGCCGACTGATAGCGATCGCTAAAATGATACTGCACCATCCGATCCAAAATTGCCGCCAACTCATTACTAGTCTTAGCTAAATGTCGCCAATTCAAATTACCCGTTTCCATATCTTGCAGTAACACTAAGTCATGAGGTTGAATTCCTGTAAGTGCTTGAAGGCAAATCATTCCCAATGCGTAGAGGTCACTTGCAGGGCGAGGATGTCCCACTAATTGTTCTGGTGGTGCATATCCCCTAGTACCGATCGCTACCGTTTGGCTTTCCGTTTCCCCGCCTTCTGTCGGCAACATTTGCTTCACAGCACCAAAATCAATTAACACTAATTTGCCATCTACTTTCCGTCTAATAATGTTTCCCGGTTTAATATCCCGGTGAATTACATGATGTTGATGAATAAAATCTAAAATTGGCAAAATATCTTCTAATAAATCGATCACTTCTGTTTCTTTCCAACGTCCATCGATCGGCAATTCTTCACTTAGCGAGTTTCCTTCAACATACTCTTCTACTAAATAGAACTCGCCTTCTTTTTCAATATAATCCATCAGTGTCGGAATTTGCTCATGCTGCCCTAAAACTTCTAAAATTCTGGCTTCAGTTTGAAATAAACGCCGCGCTACTTCCAAAAATTTCGGATCTCTTCTAGCTGGCATTAAATGTTTAACTACACAAATTGCACTGTCGGGAATCTGCAAATCTTTAGCTAAATAAGTCCGACCAAAACCACCTTGACCCAAAACTTTAATAATTTGATAACGTTCACTAAATTGCGGTGAAATTGCACTAAAACTTTTGGGTGAGCAGAAAGGGAGCGTTGCCACAGTTGTGGCGCTTTTAGTATTATGAGAATTTTGTACAGTAGTGGCAAGATTGCCTTTGTACATAGTGGATAAAAGTGCAATTGTTTCTTCTTGTTCCTTTACCCAACTGAGCATTTTTTCTCGTTCTTGCTGCATTCGGTAAGCAGCAATTACTACCACCGTTCCGCCAGTAGTCACCATGCTTAATGCCGCCGGGACTAAAGGTATCCATCCAGAATACAACCAAACCCCATAACAAATACTACTTAAAACCCCAAAAGTGGCAATTCCCGAAACTCCTAAAACCAAAGGATGACGCAGTTTAAGAGCACCTACGCCGCCAATGATTGCCCAACCCCAAATCCACAGAGCTTCTGCCCAATCAGGCCAATACCAGGGTAAAGTACGACCATCTAAAACTGTACTGAGAATTTGACTGACAATTTGAGCATGAACTACCACCCCGGGCATTTTATGTTGTTGGGTTTGGGTGGCGCTATAAGGAGTATAAAATGCGTCATCAATACTGGTAGCTATGGCACCAATCAACACGACGCGATCGCGTATCCACTCCCCAGGCACTTGATTGGTTAAAAGTTGTGTTAGCGTAACTTGTTGCGCTACATTTTCCGCCGAGTGATATTTGAGCAGAATTTGATAACCACCCACATCTGCGCCTTGATAACCACCCGCATTACTCTCTAACCACGGAAACACTACAGGCTTAATTTTTCTTGTCTGTTCCGCTGTTTCGCTGCTCCGAAATCCTAATGTTCCCTCTGGTGTTACTTTGAAAGATTCAATACCTTTAAAAGCAAGATATCTACTAGCTAATTGATAACTGAAAGCCGAAAATGTGGTACATTTTCCCTGTCCGTTGCTAGCAAATAGTAAGGCTCTGCGAATTACCCCATCTGGATCTATTATTAAGTCACTGAAGCCTACTTGTTTTGAGGATAATGCTTTGGGGGGTGCTACTCCGGGACTGTTTGCTTCACTTAGTTTACAAATGGCCACTAAGCGATCGCTTTTTTCTAAATACTTCACCAACCTATCGTGTCCCGGTGGGACTGGTAAATCTCGGTAAATATCTAACCCAATTACACGGGGTTGATGTTTTTCCAGTAACTTAAGTAACTCAGCCATTTTCCCATCAGGAATTGGCCATTGACCAAGGTTTTGGATATCTTGTTCAGTGATTGCTACTACTAATAAACGAGGATCACTTTTTTTTGTTGAATCCGATTGAACGTTCGCCTCTCGCGTGGCAAATCGCACAAATTGATCGTAAGTTCCCAACTCCAATGCTTCCATTTTTAATGCTAACCGCAGCCCTGGTAACGAAAGAGTCACCCCTTGTCGTAACACAACTATCAATGCTGTTACACCAATACTTGCCAAAATTACAGGTTTATAGGTTATTGGCGAAGAGTTGGGACGTTGCCAATAAGACAATAGGTGACGTAATTTACTAGAAAATTTAGCCAGCACTGTAGTTTGGTGCAAAAAGGGTGAACGCGAACAGAGAATGCTTGGAAGTTTAAGTCAAAAATATAGCCTTGAATTCTCATGCTAACGCAGTGGTGCGGGTGACTGCTTAGGCGGAGTTGGCATTGGTTCAGGTTGGGATGTTGCGTTTGTGGCTGGGTTTTTCACTGTACCATTAGGCATAATCGTGGCTTTAAAAGTAGTACCCGTAAAGTCTACACCTCTAGTTCCAGTAAATTTGGCTCTGAACAAATTAGTCTCTGTGAGATTGGCGTAACTGAGGTCAGCACCACTCAAATTAGCGCCAATTAGTACGGCTAGGGTGAGATTAGCACCTCTGAGACTAGCATCACTCAGGTTAGCCCCCGCTAGCATCGTATTTCTCAAGCTAGCATTGCTTAAATCGGCTCCACTCAGATTCGCATTACTCAGATCCAAATTATTTAAGTTTTCCCCGCTTAAGTCACACCCGGAACATTCTTTAGTGTTTAATAGTCGTTCCACAGGGTCAATTTCTTGTGCGGAAATCCCTAATCCTAAAATTAAGGAGCCTAACCAGGATATAGTTAAGAAAATGTTTCTTTTCATCAGTTAAATTCCTATTTAACTGAATAATAGCAGTCAATTGATTTGCGATTTTCCATTTGCGATTAAACAATCTCAAATCCACATCGTTGGTTACAATTTGCTTTGGTGTAAAAAGTGACTTTTGCCAAGGCGATCGCTAAATAAAAAACCTGAACAATAAAATATTTTAAATAATTTGCCCACTCCTTGACAAAACACCTTTAAAATGTCATTAATGTTTAACCACTCCAGACTTTATGAAGTAAAACAATAGTAATTCAGGGGCGAATAAAATGAGTTACGCCATTTTTAATGAAGCCAGCTACTTGGCCAATAATGCCGATGTTAAATCAGCAATTGCCCAAGGTTTTTTTGCTTCAGGACTGCAACATTTTCAATTAATTGGTTTAAAGGAAGGTCGGACTACTGTATCACCTTTTTGGGATGAACAAAGATATTTAAATGCTAACCCGGATGTACTAGCCTCTGTAAATAACAAAGTCTTTTCTTCAGGGTTACAGCATTATATTTTATTCGGAGAAACCGAACGGCGATCAGGTGCAATTATAGTAGATACGATTCCGGGATTTAACGAAAACTATTACTATGCACTATATCCTAATGTGTCGCGATCAGTCGCTTCTGGGCAAATTAGTTCCGCACAAACTCAATAC
>JBAVZX010001350.1:0-6746 GCA_049589015.1 Phormidium sp.
GTAGCCGCAATTTGTGAATGGGGATGTTCTAGAGAAGTACCTGCTCTTTCACCATGATTTTTGAAAATAATAATTGCCCTGACTCTTCGATCTTTCCTGATTTCCTGATAGCGTTGGCGGTAGAGTAAAATAATATTAGCCACATCTGACACAGGTAGCAAAGCAGTAGTTAAATCATGGCGAGGATGTTCAATGACTACTTCGTGAACTCCTATTGCTTCTATAGAACGGTAAATTCCTTGGATTGTCATTACAGGTTCGCCGCCAGTTGCTAAGGCGGGAAACTTGTTAGGAACAGAACGTACTTTCCAACCATTACCATCACTAATTCGACCACATTCAATAGGTGTACGTTCCTCATTCCCGGCACAAAATGGACAACTGGCACTATAAGATGGCAGCACTGCTTTCGGGGATTTTGGGATCGCTAACTCATGGGGTCTTTTCGCTCTCTCAGTAGCGATGATTACCCAATCTCTAGTAATTAGGTTGCGTCTGATTTCTGGCATATTTTTAAGTTTTGTTTGTTAAATTTGCAATTTGTATAGTGTGGGAAAAAAAGGCTCCAAACCTACGTTATCTCTCTATTTTTATTTATGCAATAGAGAAGCCCACGACTAGTAGCCGTGGGACATTCGATTTGGGATTTCAGATTTTCGATTTTCGATTGATTAGCCAGATAAATCTGCTTTCTTAATTTATGGCTGCATTGCCTTTTGAAAAGCGGGGCGTTCTGTTACCCGTTTCATATAATCTAAAACAGCTGGATATGGGCTGAGATCGACTTCCTTTAACATGATTGGAATGTAGGCTAACAGCGAAGCCACTGCCACATCTGCTACTGTAAATTCTTCACCTAACAAGAAAGGTTTGTTGGTCAAAATTGAATTTAATGCAGTCATTAAGCGGGGCATTTCCCGATCGCGATTTGCCTCCACAAACACCCCAGGCCCCAGTGTACCATTAGCAAACAACACCCACTGAGCCAACGTCGCTTTATATTCCGGGGAATTAGGTAAATTGCCGTACTTTTCCGCGAGATACAGCAAAATCGCACCCGATTCCCAAAGTTGAAAATCCCCCTCCACAATTGCGGGAACTTTTCCCACTGGATTAATTGCCAAGTACTCAGGTTGTTTGTGTTCCCCATTTTTCATATCTAACAAAACAAACTCGAATGGAACACTCAACTCTTCCAAATACCATTTAACAATTGCCGCCCGACTAAAAGCACCGCCGTATAGTTTCAACATCTTGGTTAAAATCAGTAAATTGCCTAAAGTGTCTTGTGTGTATATTCGTGCTGCTTCACATTATCCTCAGTACGGACAATGCGCTGAGAATTTAACACCCGCTTACGTTCTACAGAATAATTGAAATCTTGGCGGGTTGTACCTTGAGGAATATGGGATTGAGCAACCGGACGACTCTTGTAAGTCCGCGCAGCTGCGATCGCGCGTTCCGCAAAATCATCACAAAACTGAGCATCAGGAGGAAAATCTGCGGGTAACTGCGGCACCTCACTGGGTAAAACCGTCCCCAACGTAGTCGCACCAGCAAACTGATAAGAAGTCGGAATTCCTTTGATCAGTGCCTCCAGCGCCGCCGAAGGAATCGGTTCCACAACCGAAACTTGATGTACTTCTCCATCTGCTTTGAGAAAGCAAGTTGCTAATCCCAGAACCACATAATCATCAGCTGACACATCAGGCGCTTGAGCATTTAGGAAAGCGGTTGTCATGGTAATCCCTATCCAATTGACTTTCTATGCCTTTGAATCTTACCGCGACTAGCGGTTCATAAACTTTCCTGATCCACAGAGTTAAACCAGTATAAATATCTAATGGATTGGAAAATTGTAGCATCTACAGCTATTTCAGGAATGCCGCTCATCCAATCTGTAGCTTGTACTCAGTGGACAACTGCCAAATTGACCACTTATGTTATCGCTCTCTGAACTAATCACTGGCAATGACAGTCTTTATTACTAAAGACACATCTACAAGTGACACAACAGATAGAGAGATTTTGAGTCACAAGTTTCTAAATTGTTAGGTGTGGAACCAAACTTAGCGTAAGGGATTGTAGGGGTCAGATGAACACTAGCTATTTTGTAGACAACCAAGACTGTTTCAAACATCAAGCCGGATCGAATGTTCCATCGACAAACAAGGCTTATTACCCTAACCGATCTGATTGTCCAAGTCAAGACGGCAACTCTTCAGTTACGCCGAGTTTGGCATCCACTCAAGTAGAACCAGAAACTAGTCTGCGGAAATTAGCCCAAAATAAAATGCGTCAAGGCGACTACTCGGAAGCCATTGTGATTATAACTTGTTTGCTCGATCGCCACCCCGAAAACGCCACCGATTACAACAATCGCGGATTTATTTATTATCAAAGCGGCGAACTAGATGCCGCCTTAGCAGACTATAACAAAGCAATTGAAATCAATCCTGAATTAGCAGCTGCTTACAATAACCGCGCTAATTACTATGCTGCCAAAAAACAATTAATTAAAGCGATCGCAGATTATGACCAAGCGATCGATCTTAACCCCCTTCATGTTCGGGCTTTAATTAATCGCGGCATTACCTTTAGAGACTTAAAAATGTACGATCGCGCCCTAGAAAACTTCGACTTCGCCTTAAGATTAGGACAACTCCAAGGACACGCTTGGACAGAACGGGGACGCACCCACCACCTGCGCGGCGACTGGAACTATGCGATCGCCGACTATCGCCGTGCCCTCCCCTTCTTCCCCGAAGGTCGCCAAAAGCAGCAAATTCAAGCCTGGATCAACGAAATACTCAGTCCCTTTCAGTTTTAGTAAAACAGGAAGGGTCGCCGAATTATGCTGCCCTATTCCTGTTGCTGCTAAAAATTTATGGCAAATTCTTGCCTAATCTAATTCCTGAATAGCTTTGTCATCTTTATGAAGCAAAACAATCTGACGGCGTGCCGGATCAACTAAATGACTCTGTTCACGCATAATATTTTTTGCTTGTTGCGGATCGGAAGTGCGCTTATACTCAGTTTGCAGGCGATTAACCCGCTGCTCACTTTCTTTAACTTCAAACCTAATTTCTTGTAACTTGGTTTGTATTGATTGGTGATAAGGCAATAAATGTACCAAGCTAGAAACTGCTACTCCAGAAATAATTACATTAACTGCTAATTTAACAGTTGTTTCTAAAGCAAGTGTGCTAGTTCGCTCAGTTCTTAACTGTCGAACTTTTCGCCGCACAACTTTTGGCGATTGTACAGGTTCCAGGTGTGGTCTTGACGGTTGAATTGCATTCATGATCCTGAAAGGCTTTTTTCCTAAACTACAACCAGGGCTAAGTCGCTAAGGAAACGGGAAGCTGACCCTCATACCTGACTGAAATTATGACATTGCCGCACCAAAAGTGAGGCTGGCATATCTTGCAGTGTGGTAGGAAGCTAGCAGCAGGGTATATCCTAGCAATTGATTGTAGCTAGTACCAGACGGTTTACACTATTTGTGCCTATCCGAGAACTCCACATTCAATTACTTAGATACCCTTGCTGCCACTTCCACCTGTAGATGCCCCAGAAAGATTCTAGCTTTGCGAGGGCTATTGAGAGGCAACAGACAACAGAGAAATAATATTACCCACTGCCATCTCTGCTTCCCAAAAACCCCCATTCTCTAAACGGGAGTTGTTTATTTATAGAGTTCCGTGGCGAGACGGAAAGCGAGAATTCCCGGAATCAACGCTACAACAAGGGCTACGAACACTTGGGTATCAGATATAGACATATTGCTCATCTCCTGACTTAGGGGTTGTTCGTTCACCAATTTCCGTCAAACTGCCCCCTTTTTGGAATACTTTGTAACAAGTCGCAATAAATCGGCACAAGGGACGGGGGGCAGAGGGGCTCCAGGGGCAGAGGGGCTCCAGGGGCAGAGGGGCAGGGAAATTCTAAATTTAAAACTCCCGAAACTCTCCCTAACTCAAAACTCAAAACTGAAAACTCAAAACTTTAATAAAGATTAGTTAATATAGAGATAATCTCTTGAGCTAGAGGTTGTTAACTATTAGCTGTGGATTATAAACTGTCAGGTTTGAGAAGTAATTAATGTTGGATCAGATATTTAACTCTCCTTTTAACATTGGGATTGAGACGCTGCTAATTTTGTTGATTTTGGTATTTCTAGAGGCGGTGTTATCAGCGGATAATGCGATCGCCCTAGCAGCAATTTCCCAAGGACTCGCAGATAGCAAACTACAACGTCAGGCGCTGAATATTGGTTTGCTGATCGCATACATACTTAGAATGGCTTTAATTTTAACAGCTACCTGGGTGACAAAATACTGGCAGTTTGAAGTATTGGGTGGGCTTTATCTACTTTGGTTGGTGTTCCAATATTTTACCTCGAATGATAATGAAGAACACCAACATCATGGCCCAAGATTTCCTTCGGTTTGGCACGCTATTCCGATGATTGCGTTTACAGATTTAGCTTTTTCTTTGGATAGTGTGACAACTGCGATCGCAGTTTCTAAAGAAATTTGGCTAGTCTTAACAGGTGCTACGATCGGCATCATCACATTACGATTCATGGCAGGTTTATTCATCCGCTGGTTAGATGAATTTGCCCATTTAGGAGATGCAGGTTATTTCACCGTCGGCATAGTAGGATTGCGGTTACTAGTAAGAGCATTTAACCCTGATTTAATTCCCCCAGAATGGGTAATGATTAGTATCATTGCCCTGTTATTTGTTTGGGGATTTTCTCAGCGCACCGTAATTGAATCAAAAACTGAAACTGAAACCGAAACCGAAATTGCCACCCCTGAACTAGAAAAGCAAGAAACTTTTCGTTAAGTTAGACAATTTTCCCTGAATTAAATATATCCTTTCATTAACCCAATTCTTTTAAAGAGTTGGGTTTTTGCATATAACTTAAAGTAAGAAGACTAGCAGGTTACGGAATTTTTATTAAAATCTAATAATCGCAACTTTTGCTTAGTAATATTTAGCTAAAAGTAAGATTTTTTATTATTTATTATCACTTAAGCTTCTATTAACTTGAGTATAATTACTAATTAGCGATCGACTACTAAAAATTTAAGCATAAACTTAAATCTTTGGAGAATTTCTATAAGACATCACTCTAGCATCAAGCTAACTATTGGAGGTCTAAAAATGGTTTGGCAATTGCTTGGAATAGTGGGAAAAGCTGTTAAACAAGTAGCTAAATTTGTTCGCCCATACATAGAAGATCTAATTCCTATACCTATAACTAAGGATTATCCGATTTTAGTCGATCGCAAAAATGATATAGAATTAGCACAATTAAAACTGCAATATTTACAACAAGCCGAAAATAGAGAGTTCCAAGCAAGACAACAAGAAAAAGCCCAAAATGCCCAAGCTGAAATAGCTAAACTCAGCCAAGAAAAAGCCAAAGAATTACAAGAATTCATCCAACGTGCGGAAGATGCCAGACTACAAAAAACTCTAGATTTTCAACAGTGGCGTTTGGAACAAGAAAAAGCATTACAGTTTTACGAATATCTTTGGTAGGTTGCAAAATTTGTCGCCCAAATGCTTCGCCCCTACTTATTCTTGTTCTTGTTTCCTTTGTCGATGTTGTTCCAATAATTCAGGGAAATGTTTTAAGTCATCAATTGATTTTGGTGCTGGAAACCATGTTTTATTGGGTTGTTGATATATCCTGTCCATCAAAGCATAGAAAGCATCATCATCATCTCGATGTGTTAGTACATATTCCCTTAACTCTTTTCGACTCATGGCTTCAAAGTTAGGTTTCATGTTTCGAGACTCCATTCCCCATCGGGTTTGATCGTTAACATTGTTTCTTCACCTGCTAAGAAGAACACATTATTGGTGCGTTCATCGATGCGGATTATGTAAATTGGTAGATACATTTTGGTTGCCCAATAGCTGAGAATAAAGCAACTGAGCATTTGTTCGTTAGTGGGAATATTTTTGGCTCCTTAAGTCTTGGTATTTTTCATTTTATATAGGTTGGCTAATCTAAGTTTATGTTAAGGTGTCTGGATCTATTCCTAGCGATCGCAGTCTCAAAGAGTAGGACTAAAGTCCCCACAACGAACAGTTTGTAGTAGCGACTTCAGTCGTAGCAATCTCAAAGAGTAGGACTAAAGTCCCTACAACGAACCTGTTGTTTTTTTAATTTTCCTAATTTTAACAACAAAAAAAAGCCACCGAATTAACGATGGCAGATAATCGAAAATCAACTTAAATTATTCGTGCAACCAAGGAGTAATTGTTGGTTGCCAACTTACCAATTCTTCATCCTTGAACCAAAGATTAATTTCGTAAGTTGCGGTTTCTGGCGCATCGGAACCGTGAATTAAATTACGACCAACATTAATACCAAAATCACCGCGAATTGTACCAGGTTCAGCATTTAAAGGGTTAGTAGCCCCAATAATTTTCCGTGCAGAGGCTATTACCCCGTCGCCTTCCCAAACCATTGCTACCACAGGGCCAGAGGTAATAAAATCAACCAAGCTGGGGAAAAATGGTCTTTCCTTATGCACGCCGTAGTGTTGTTCTGCGAGTTCACGGCTGACATTGACCAGTTTTAAACCTACTAAGGTAAAACCTTTGGTTTCCAAGCGACGGATGATTTCACCTACGAGTGCTCGCTGTACGCCGTCGGGTTTGATTGCTAAAAATGTGCGTTCCACTAAAACATTTGCTCCCAAACATTGTCTACCGGATAG
>JBAVZX010001351.1:0-2666 GCA_049589015.1 Phormidium sp.
GTATACTTACGGCTTGAGTCAGATTAGGTGCTACTTCCCGTAACATAGCAACTACTTGTTTTGTTTGAGCATCCCGAATAACTCCGCCAAACCTAACATAATTCCCATTTTTTAGACCTTGATCAATCGCATCAGGAATTAAAAATGTTGCTGTAACTGTATCCATAAGTTTCTCTCAGTTGTCAAAATTTCAGTTGCGCGTAGCTTTTATCCGCACTAACTTAGTATTCCCAAGCAAAATCAGCAAGTAACAATGTATTCAGAAAAGTTTAAAGAGCGATCGCATCCCGTCTACAATTAAAAAACTGACCATTATGGAGTTCTAAAACTGACCATTAACAATGGGGCGGATAGCAAACCGAAAGAATCGATTGATTTTCCAAACACAGTAAAAAGAGTTACCCTAACTAAAACACTTTACGCATTTGGTAACAGTCAACGTCCCCGTCCACCACGTCAAAATATAGATATTGCGGTTGAGAATGATGCAGTTAAACCAACAAAACCTCCTACAGGTGCATCAACTTTTGGCGATATTCAATATGCACCTCTAACCGGACATTACCATAGACTTGAGCAAGGTATTGAACTCCCTGAAGGTTTGGATATCGTTGCTGATGGTCGAGATGTCGGGGGAACTCACTCACCAACCCATCATACTATCTACCCTAATAGAGAAATGCCATTTTCAGAGTTTGTTGAGAAATTTCTTAGCAGTGGATGGGTTTATTCTGGTAAAAAGGAACTAAGCTAAAGGGAAAAGATAAGGGCTATGCTAACAGAAGAACGCAACGAAAAAGATATGGAACTTTGGCGCAATCTTTTTGAAAGCGAAATTACCTACATTCAAACTCGCCAAGAATTTCTCAAGCATTCTACAAATAGAGTCGAATTAATTGAAAAAGCTCTACATAACCCGGCTGAAAGAGGTACAGCACTACGATTAATAGAATATTGTACAATTGAAGAATGTCAGATTTTATTCGACGATTTAGTTAATTTAGCAAGTGTCTCTCACTCTGATATTGATCTTGTAAGAAAAGCAATTCTTTCCCTTCCTAAAACTTGGTTATTGGCAAATATAGAAAATAGTGCAGCACCTTTACTAAAGGATGGAACAGATGAGGAATATAGACGTTTGTTAGAGTTATATATTCACATTGATGAACAACTAACTCAAAAACTTGTCAATCAAGCATTGAATCATCCAGATCCAGATATTCAAGAGGTAGGCTCAGATTTCCAGAAGTATATAAAAAAAGAAGTATGCAGTTAAGTTTTAAAGATTTACAGTTTATTATTGAAGCACTTGATTATCGGATTGAAGCTTATCGAGAAGTTCTGAAAAATCAGGAAGATTTAGATGAGGATGAGGTTTCAGATATTACTAATGATTGTGGTTTTTTAGAGGCATTGCGTAAAGATTTGGCAAAATATTTGAGTCAGGGGGAGTTACCTAAAGTTAGTAATGTTAAGTAGAAGTTGCGCTCAAAAAAACACAAAAAGTTCCATCTCAAGAGATAGATTTAGCAGAACAGCGAAAACGAGATTATTTAAGCAGGAGACAGAATAATGAGTGATGTAGAAAAATACATCAAGAAACGCCAAAAAATTGATCCTGAGTTTGCTGAAGGTTTTGAGTCTGGATATGCAAGTTTTAAAATTGGTGTGCTGCTAGCGCAAGCAAGGGAAGAAGCTGGAATAACACAGGAAGAATTAGCACGACAGTTAAATTTGCATCAATCTATAATCTCTCAAATAGAAGATAATGCAGAAGATGTGGGCATTTCTACTCTAGAAAAGTATGCCAATGCTTTAGGGAAAAAAATTACCATAGAAATTTCTTGATTTTTAGAAATATATGCAAAAAAAAGCGATCGCCACCCTATAACCCAAGTAGATAATTGCTAAACTTGAACTATATCATCAGGGGATTTGTGCGATCGCTACTCTCACCTCATCAATGGTAAAATATATGAGCAAAACACCCTCTCCCGAAGAAACCCGTGAAATCTTGAAATGGTTTCATCAAAATCGGCAACACTTAAAAAAGTACGCTCATCAATATGTTGCTTACAATGCGAAGGGAATTATTACTCATGGTGAAAATTTGCGGGAAGTTATTGATAAAGCAGACGCTTCTGGAGAAATTTATTCAATTTATTTAGTTCCAGGTTTTACTGGCTCTATTGTAATTTTACCAATTTACTTTCGCACAGTCAGCCGTCATGAATGGTCGCCTAATTATATAGTGAATCTAAAGCATAAAGAATTAGTTATAAATACAAATATGGTGGTTGATTCAGGTGCAGATTTTAGCGTAATTTCTAGCAAAGCTGGTCAAGATTTAGGCTATGCTTTAGCTGATGGCGAGGAAATATTAGTTGGACAAGCTATAGGCGGAAGTGTAGAGTATGTTTTACGTAGGGTTGAAATGACTATTGACGGACATACTTTTATGGCTCCTGTGGCATGGTTACAAAATAATACGGCAGATGTTATGCTTTTGGGCAGAGAAGTTGTATTTGATGAGTTTAATATTGAGTTTCGCCAAGCAGATGAGCAAATTGTTTTTACTTGGCGGGAAGTAGTCAATTAGACATCTCCAGAAATTAAAGGTGCATTACCTGAAAATCTTGTAGAGACGTTATATATAACGTCTCTAC
>JBAVZX010001352.1:0-8259 GCA_049589015.1 Phormidium sp.
TTGCAGCTTCGTTTCCATAATCCAAGTAAGACAATTATCAGCAAAGGTCAAAGTTATTTACTGGTAGTTTTTATTCAATTAATGGCTTTGGGTTTTGCACTACAAATATCCAGTTTCTCATCTGCGACAGAAAGTAATTTTTGTATTCTGTTGATCGTGAACCAATTACTATTTTTAGGTTTAATTGCGGCTTTATCTGTGCAGCGACAAGCTTTAAAAGATTGGGCAAGATATCGGCGAGAAGGAATGAAAAATCGTTGGGGTTTTTGGAGTCGGGATTTAATCAAAGATTTGCTTTGGGCAGAAAAGAGTCCGGCTATTTTGGCAATAGCAATTAATCTTGTTCTGAGTTCTGTAATATTGTCGTTTTGGATTTGGATGGCTTTAACTTCTAGTGAATTTCACTCAATGTCAGCATTGGCTATTTTGGCTGTCACTATGAGTTTGACATTAATTTATGCAACTATCGTACAGTTAATGTTGCTTATGCGAGCTAAAAGACAGATGCAATGGGCGGCTGCTGTAGTGATTGCCTTAGTAGTTTTACCGCCAATTTTTCTGATGCTTTTATCAGCTTTCCCTGAAAAAGTTCCTCTGTTTTGGCTGTTTACAGCTTTCCCTTGGGCAGCTATTAAAGATGCGTCAATAGAAGCTATTTTTGCTGCTTTTGTCTCTCAATTGGGAATTTTCGCTTTGTTGAATCGGCAGTTAAATCGGCAGTTAAAGGTAGCTGGGGAGTCTGCGACTAAGGCTTTACTGAAAGGAGTTTAACTCACATCTTGCAGCAGGGGAGGTAGAACCTCCCAGATCTCGTTCCCTGGTTGAACCAGGGAACGAAAATACAAAACCCCGGTTTTTTAGAAAAACTGGGGTTTTGAACTCAGAATTTAAGCTTTAATTTTCAGGGCTTTTTTGACTAATTCGGGAATTTGGGAGGGGCGATCGGCAATGGGAACCTTTGCTTGTCTAAAAATAGCAAGAATACTTGCTGTACTATCAGGATCAGTGCCTAAAATTGGCAGAGAAACGATTAAGTCGCTGGCGTGAAGTTGGCGTTTCCGGGGTGGGCCTAAGCGTCCGGCGACGTAAGCAATTACGGGCTTTTCAATTTTTTCTGTAATGTATTGGGCAGCTGTTTCTTCGATGCCATCATCTATTTGACTGACTAAAGCGATCGCCTTTGTACTTTTATCTTCATTCAATATTTTTAACCATTCCAATAAAGAAGAACCGATAATACTATCACTACCAATGCTGACGCAAATTGATTGACCTAATTCGGCTTTCGTCAGTTCTAATGCAACTTCGGAAGTTAGGGTACCACTACGGCTAATCATGCCCACTGAACCATGAGAGTAAAATCTGACTGGATAGGTTCCCAGTAAGATTTTTTCTGGTACTATGATGCCGAGAGAATTTGGCCCAACAACTAAGGTATTTGTCGCTTCGGCTTTTCGCAGCAGACAAACCATATCTAGGGGGGGAACTCCCTGTGTAATGATGATAATTTGATGAATATCAGCTGCGATCGCTTCCAGGGCAGCATCTAAAGCTAAGTAAGGCGGGACAAAGATCATTGTAGTAGCGATCGCGCCCACTTCTGACACAGCTTGTTCTACCAAGTCAAAAATCGGAATCCCATCTAATGCTTGTCCGCCTTCTCCAGGGCTAACTCCAGCCACTACATTAGTACCATAAGCCTTCATCCGAGCAGCATGGACAGCAGCGAGTGGTTCGTTGATACCTTGAATTAAAACTTTATCGTCTGGGCTGAGTTTCATAACGAGGTGTTTAGCACCCTAAAAGTGCTTGATTTTTAATGCGCCTTATCATAACTCCTTCAGTTTAACAGTTAGTGATCATCCGATATCAATAGCTGTGTGTCTCTTGGGAGTAAGATTTGGCTTTATTAATTAACTAACGCCCCAATAAATTGGGAATATCTTCACATCCACCAGGAATGGTAGATCTAGTTTTCTCTCCTCCCCAAGCGCAGCAATAGTAACGCTGTTCTTCTGATAATCTGTGTACATTACTAAAGTCAGCATTTTCTACTACTGCCCCAGTATACGCCCCTGTTTGAAAATCAGGAATTAAAGTGCGACTGCGAGGAGAAGCTGTTTCTAGTTTACCGTAAAAAAATATAGTTCCTTTCAAATCTGCACCGGAAAGATTAGCTTCAAATAAAATCGTCCGGGTGAAATTAGCATGGACTAAATCGCAACGGCTAAGATTAGCTCTAACTAAGTTAGCATCACTTAAATCTGTCCAACGTAGGTCTGTACCAGAAAGATGTGCTCCTGCTAAAATTACTCCTAAATCAATTACCCGCAGTCCATTTTGGCGGTCTTCTTGATAACCACCCATACCATCTAAAATCGGGCGACCTAAATGTTGATCTCGGCGCAGTGGGGTCAGTAATCTCGACCTAGATAAAAATCGGAGAACTTTGGCTTTACCTGTACCATCTATGCTACTAAGTAGAGCAGCAGTGCGACCTTCAGCGAAGATTCTTTCTTGGGGCCAATCTTCTAATAAGCCTTCTTCGCCTAATGCTAAGTCAGAAACTCCTTGAAAGTAAGCGTCTATTGTTTGTTGTTGGGTGATTAAGTTTTGTTGGTTAGTGAGACGGTTTTGTTCAAGGGTCAAGTCGCGAGAGATGACGTATTGTTGCCAAGCGACGTAGACAGCGAGAACGGCGATCGAAATTTGTCCTAATGCACCAAACCATTCTGCTAATGCACCAGAAGCGTCCCAATCAACTTTCCTAAACCAAGCCTCAATAAAGCGATAAAATCCCAGAAATTTTAATAATCCAGCGATCGCTAATATCCCACAAACTCCCAAAAAGAATAATACTCGTTCTTTTGGAGGCAAAAATTGATCCAACCAGTTCTTTAAAGGCAACCATAAAAGCCGAATTGATAATAGCAAAGTGACTATTGAACCAGAGATTCCTAACCAGAAATTGCTAATAATTAATCCCGCGATCATTAGTGCGATCGCTATCAGAATCAATACCAATATTGAGGTAGGGGGAGGAGTCCAATATTCAACTTTTCTTGGTACAAAGTGTGGGGAATAGGCGTAAGGTTTATACAATAGTGAATCTGCTTCGCTATACTTACTATATTCTTGAGTAACTTGACTGTTACTACCATTATTACTCTCTACTGGCTCATTAGAAATAGGTTGGTTGGAGAAAGAATCAGGCTGTTTAGTCATTCGATTTTGGATTTACCGATAGGGAAACTCTAAATTAATCATCAACATTTTAGGACTTACGCAAGTGTCACACTTGAATCGAGTAGTAGGGTGCGTCACCATCCTCAAACCCTGATTTTGTCGATTATATCTAGGATGTGACGCACCCTACTAATTGTGCCAGTTGCATAAATCCTGCATTTTTATCTTTGTTGAGTTCTAGGATCTAAAGCATCGCGCAACCCATCTCCTAACAAATTAAAAGCCAAAACTGTTAACACAATTAGTAAAGCCGGAGGCCAAATTAACCAAGGTTGTAGCACTAGAATCGAAGCATTTGTTGCTAAGGTCAACATATTGCCCCAAGAAGGATCGGGTTGCTGAATTCCTAAACCAATTAAACTCAAAATAGATTCAGCGACGATAAAACCTGGAACTGCCAAAGTAGCCGAAATTATGATGTAAGTTGCGGTTTGGGGCAAAACATGATGGAGAATAATATAAAAAGGATTACCCCCCATTGTCTTAGCAGCTTGGACAAATTCCCGTTCTTTAAGTGATAACACTTGTCCGCGAATTACTCTAGCTAAACCAGACCAACTAACAAATGAGGTAATCACAACAATGAGTAAAAATCGTTGAGTACTAGTTAAACCTGGTGGTAAAACTGCGGCGAGGGCGACTAACAAATAAATGCTGGGAATAGTCATTAACACTTCTACGATACGCATCAAAATGCTATCTACCCAACCGCCAAAGTAACCAGAAATTCCACCAACCAACATTCCCAAAGGAAAGGAAATAGCAATTCCGATTAAACCAATACTCAGGCTAATTCTGCCGCCAAAAACCAAGCGGCTAAATTGATCTCGTCCTTGTTCATCTGTACCTAAAAGGTTAAATTTGCCTGCTCCAGTTGTACCAAATAGGTGTAAATCTAAAGGAATTCCGGGAAAAATTACAACTTCATCTCTTGGTGGTGGTAAAGGCAAAGCTATGCGAAATAAATTATAGGTTGAGCCGCGAACAAATAGGCGTAAAGGTGAAGGATTTTCCCAGTCTACTGTGAGTTTGCGATCGCCTGTTTCCAATTCCACAGGCCCTTGAGTTGTCGGATAAACGTGCGGCCCGATAAACTCACCTTGAGGACTGCGGAAATGAATTTCTGTCGGTGGTAGTAACGATCCATTAGGCTGAGAAGCATAAGGGTCATAAGGCGCAACAAAATCTGCTGCTATCACTGACAAATAGAATAATAACAGCAACAGTGCGCCACATTTAGCCAGAAAGTTGCTTTGTAATTTTTGCCACCAATTCATAATTTAATTAAGCTGTTCTACTAATTGCCTTCTGTCTTCTTCAGCCTTTTCATGTTCGACTACAAACACATTGGAGTATAAATTAGCCATAATCTGCTTACCTTGCTGTGTTAACTGTAGATAACGGAGAGCGCTTTTGATGTAAGGATAAACGCCATTCCAGTAAAACTTAGAATAGTTGCGCCGCAAGTCTCCCGGATGACGATAATTGAGGGCTTTAGTAACTCCTGTTTCTTCAAATTCATAGTATAGAGAAGTAATTTTTTTCAGATAGCGGGGATCGCTAAGTTGACCGATTAAATCAGCTGCTCTGACTAAACCTGCATAATTAACTGTATCCTGATGATCTTCTGCTGAAGGTACAGGAAAACGAGTCAGTTCAATGCTGCGCTTAATTACTTCTGCGTCAATTAACTTATGTCCGCCAAAGCGTTCGGTGATAAACAATTTTCCCCGATCGACATGATGAGGTGTGAGGCTAGCATCAGAAGCACCGGGAGGTAATTTTACCATTCCGCCATCTTTACCAGTGGCGTAAAGTCCTTCTTCTTCTTTGTCTTGACGACAAACTCCTTTAACGTAACCAATATCATGACATAGCAAAGAAATGATGTAGTGCAACCAATCTTCACAGGAAACTCCCCCTTCGCGGATATGTTTACCACGTAAAATTTCCTGACCTACCAAAGTAACTAAGACTGTATGCTCTACGTTATGATAAAGGGCATCGCTGTTGGCAATATTTTCTAGTGCCATGCTACCAGCCCAGCCGATAATATCTTCGTAGTCAGTCTTTAATCCTCCGTAGGTGCGGTGATATCCTTCTCGCAGTTGTTCGACGAAGGCATCTATGAGAATTTGTGTAGCATTGAACATTCTAGTTTCCCGCTTGTTCTTGGTATTGATTTACAGGTGTTTGCTGTTAATTCCGGTTGAGTTACTCAATAATTTCATTTTAAATCTAGCCAGTCAGACATGGAGATTTATGGATTGACTAATATAGTAGCGCAACCTAGCTAATATCAAAGTTAGCCTTTTTACAGGTCTATGGGTAGATGGGTGAAACTCCCTCGATCGCAAAATAAAATGCTATTATATAAAAATCACTCTGCGGGTGTAGTTCAGTGGTAGAACGTTAGCTTCCCAAGCTAGATGTCGTGGGTTCGAGTCCCATCACCCGCTTCAAAGTTCAAACTGTTGAAAAGTAAGCAAAACAAGGGTTTTCAGCTACTTGAACAGGACTTTTAGGCTATGTTTTCTGAGAATTTGGCATTTGTAGCGAAAGTTGGCTGGCAGCTTGACATCCTCACCAACCTAAAGGTGTGGTGATTCCCTAGCAATCGAACAGCGTTAACTGAACGTACTCTAGCTGGGTTGACAGGTCAACCTTTCTTGAAGTAACTGAGGGAACTGGGAATAATATCTTTGATTCAATGGCGAAGGATGGGGTAATGGCATCAATGTTACTAATTTTTTGTGCAAATTTCCTGCATGATCTTTGGCTACAATAGTGATTTCGATGCTGGCAGAATAGCGATCGCTTCTCTGAAAAAATTCCGGCAAAACTCCTTTTTCAGAATATGGAGTAAACCAATTAAAAGCGTCATTACCTAAAGTAATAATTTTATTTCCTTGCCAGTGCAAGACTAACAAACGCTCAATAAAAGGGCGGAATCTTTTTTTTACTGCTTGACTATATGCTTTATTTCCTGGTGGTTTATAAGGTACAGTATTGGTGAGCAAAACATAATCTAAAATTACTTGCAAATCAGTACCTTTTGTTGGTGCTTGCTGTGTTATAGCACGGTATAAACCACTACGCACAAGCTTGCCAGCAGAACCAATTAGTGGTTGACTTGCATGAACTTCATCTTTTCCCAAATCTCTAGCAAAAAAACATAGTTGACTATTTAGATTACCTGCATAGAGAATAGGTTGGGTTGGTTTTAATCCGGCAGCGAGATAAACTGGTTCATCAATGGGAAAGTAAGCACTTTCCGCTTCTTGGTGAATCTCTGATAATAATTGGGTAATATCTGGCATAGAAGCTGCTTTCCTCTCCTAAATTTGGGTACAACCTTTCAATAGTACACTTTCTATAGGACATTGTTTCATGGCAATAGAAAACGTTGGGCATTCAGCTATTGAACAGAATCTGGAACAGTTTCTTTTAGTACTTTCAGTTTCCTTAAGCGTCGCTACATTATCACGAGTCTTCAGCTGGTTTCGGCAAATTCCCTACACATTATTGCTAGTGATTGTTGGGTTATTTTTAGCTTTTGTCGATGTGCGATTAGTCAATCTTTCTCCGGGCTTGATTTTAGAAATTTTCTTGCCACCTTTGTTATTTGAAGCTGCTTGGAATTTGAAGTGGCGAGACTTGCTGGAAAATTGGGTTCCAGTCGTGCTTTACGCAATTTTTGGCGTAATGATTTCGGTTGTTGGCATTGGTTTGGCACTTAATCAATTTGCCGCGATTCCTTTAGCAATTGCTTTATTAGCTGGGACAACTTTAGCCGCAACCGATCCAGTTTCTGTAATTGCTTTGTTTAAGGAATTAGGTGCAGGGAAAAAGTTAAAAACTATCATAGAAGGAGAGAGTTTATTTAATGATGGTGTGGCAGTTGTTGCCTTTGGTTTGTTAGTAGGAATTCCTTTGGGAATTGAACAGTTCGATTTGCCAGTAAGTGTGGCTCGATTCTTTATTTTTGTCGGATTAGGGGTTGGGGTTGGCAGTTTAATTGGTTTTGGAATTTCTTATTTAACTCAACGGTTTGATTTGCCGTTAGTTGAACAATCTTTGACTTTAGTTGCTGCTTATGGAACTTATTTAATTACTGAAAAATTGGGGGGTTCTGGGGTAATTGGTGTGGTGACTGTTGCTTTAATTTTGGGAAATTTTGGATCGCGAATTGGCATGAATCCCCGGACTAGATTGCTAGTAACTGAATTTTGGGATTTTTTGGCTTTCTTTGTTAATTCAATTGTGTTTTTGTTGATTGGGGATCAAGTGCGTTATGATAGTTTGGCAGAGGATTTTTGGTTAATAGTATTGGCAATTGGGGCAGTATTATTAACTCGATTTGTGTCTATTTTCCTCCTGGGATTTATCAGCAATTCCTTCACGAAAGTCGATCTCAGTTGGCAAGAACTATTGGTGCTTTGGTGGGGAGGTTTAAGAGGTTCGGTTTCGATCGCTCTAGTTTTGAGTTTACCAATTGCCTTAGCTGGTAGGGAGGAAATCACTGATATTGTATTTGGTGTGGTTTTATTCACTCTATTAGTGCAAGGTTTAACTACTAAGTTTCTTTTGGAAAAATTGGGTTTAATTGGCGATCAAAAATTGCAGCAGGAATATTCGGAAATGGTGGCACGTCGCATTGCTTTAACCAGAGTGATGAACTTTCTTTCCGAGGAAAAAGATTTCCGTCAAGTTGATCCAGAATTTTATGGTTTACAAACAAAACTAGTGGAAGGTGAATTAGAATCTTTGTCAGAAAAGACTTACCAAATGATGGCTAGACACCCGCAATTAAGAGAGCAAGTTAATGAACAAATGCGTGATAAACTGTTAGATATTGAAGCGGATACTTATGCGGAATTGATTCGCTCTGGTTGGTTAAACGATCGGCTTTCGCCACTGTTACAAGATGTTCTCGGTCGAGAAGATGATTTGTAATATTGTTCGCTAAAATGTTTGTTACAGGTGTAGAGACGTTTCATGAAATGTCTCTAC
>JBAVZX010001353.1:0-5516 GCA_049589015.1 Phormidium sp.
CTAGCATTTTCCTTGTTGTACCATTGGTTAATAGATTTAAGCGGTTTACCATCCACAAGAAAGGATGCCCCCGAAGTATCAACACAAGCTGCCAGATTATTAACTCCCAAATCTATCGCCAATACAGAATCAGGGTTTGTGAGAACTGGGGTTACGTCAACTTCGGTAATAAATTCAACCTCAAAAAACCTAGCTTTATAACGCGGGTGAATCCTAACTTCCTTCAAATTATCAAGGCTAATTCTGTCGGGGAATGGTATCCAAACCTCACCAAATTCTTTGCGAAATTGGTTGGACATTGGCACTCGGAATTTCCCATCTTTTACCTTAATCCTGGGTATTATCAATGTGAAATACCCATCCTTGGGAAGATAGTGAGGAAGTTTAATCTTTTGTTGGTAACTTCCTTCTTTGATGGCATTGATCAATCCGTAAAAGCTGCGAAATGCCCTATCAACTACTTTCAACGTTTGTTGAGCTATATCCGTGTTCAGTTGCTTGTAGTTTTCATTGTTTTTACAGTAGTGATAATTGGATTCATATCGAAGGTGCTTTCTTTCTTGGAAGTAGTATTGCCTGACAGAGTAAAGACCTACGTTGTAGAGGTTTTTACTCAACCTACAGAGTTCTTGCAAGGCTTTGAATTCCTTGCCCGTCAACCCTCTTACTTGGTTTTTCTGAGTCAGGTACATAAGACTTTCGCTAATAACTTTGGTATTATAGCGAAAGTCTTGACTGAGAGTCAAATACTTAAATATTCACGGTGGTTAAAACCACTCGTGTCGTTTTTCCTCTGGGCCCTAAAGGGACTGAGAGGAAAAACTACCGGACTTTCTTATGATTAAAGATGGCGCTCAAATAATTTGTTAATAGGAGATAAGGGAGATTATTTACGATGTTTAGCCAAATTCAGAAGTTAGGAATGGTAGTATTAGCGGCTTCTAGTTTGGGAATCATTACTAATATGATGAAACCCATGCGATCGTTCGGTCAAGTTGTGATTAAATTTGCGGATGGCACTTACTGCGAAGGAGCATTTCAAGGTGATAGGCTCAATGGTAAAGGGTTTTGCGTGTACAAGGATAAAGGTTCTTACAGAGGACAGTTTCGGAATGGTCAGCCGAATGGAATAGGTGTATTTATATTCAAGGAAGGAGATCGCTATCAAGGGCAATTTGTTAACGGTCAACCAAATGGCAAAGGGGAATTCATATTCAAAGATGATAACCGTTATCAAGGACAATTCCGCAATGGTCAGCCGAATGGTATGGGGGTATTTGTATTAACAAATGGCGATCGCTACCAAGGAGAATTTCGCAATGGACAATTTCACGGTACAGGAGTATTTTCTTATGCGAATGGCGATCGCTACGAAGGTCGGTTTGTGAATGGTGAAATTCTCGGTGGCGGTGTGTTTACCAGTCAGGATGGTACACGCTGTCAAGGAGAATTTTTTAATAATGATTTAGATGGCAGAGGAGTTTGTATCGATAATAAAGGTAATCGTTATCGAGGTGAACTTCGCAATGCTCTACCTCACGGGAGAGGTAACATTGTGTTTGCTGATGGGCGCAGCTTTACTGGACAATTTCGCAATGGTGAACCAATCCGCTAAATTAATTTAAAGCCTGAAGGAGCCGAGATTTTCACTTTGCTAACTTAGTTAGTATTAGTCTTTGGTAGTTGTACCTTTACGGCTCCTTTTGGTGAAATAATTACTTTTCCTCCCAGTGCTTCTATTCTCTCTATTACCCGCTTGCGAGTCCGTTCGTCATTAGCATTTAAGGCATTTATCAATACAATTTCCCAAGCCCCTTCTTGAGCTAATGTAATATCAGGATCGTCAGCTAAAAATTCAGCCGTTCTACGCGAAATAGAGGCAATATTTTGACTTTCTTGATTGGAATGTTCACTCGCCCATTCTGCTGCTTTTGCAAAGGATTTTTGCGCTTTTTTAGTGTCTCCCAAAAATAATAGCTCGTCAGTTCCCTTGTAGCGCCAAACGTAATAAGTTCCGGGTTGTTCAGGAGTTAGTAATTCTAAGCCTTTTTCCATTAATGTAATAGCTTTTTCTGGTTCTCCAGCGAATAGAGAAACAGTGGTAGACAAAAAGAGGTATGATTGCAGAAAGTGGGGGTCGCGGTCTAGAATAATTTCAAAGTAGTCTGGGCTTAATTCATATCCTGTGCGATCGCGAGCGACATCATCACCAAAATACTGGAGAAAACTCAGAAATGTCCAATCAGCAATTAAATTACTAAATCCCAAATCAGGTATTTTTTGGATTAGATCGAGTCGAATTTTTTCTCCTACTACTTCCCTTTTTAATTCTTCGAGCGATGCAGTTTTTGATTTGCCGATCAGTTGATTTAACTGAGGTACTTGCAGCCCTATTAGTACTAAAAAGCAGGAAATAGCGACTAAGAAAGTTACCAAAGAAGAGGTGAATTTCAATCGAAATACAGTAAACATAAACATCAATCCAGCGTTTGTCCCTTAATCGTGAGAAACTGTTTTAATCAATTCAGTACCCATGTACTAATCAAGAAAATAAATTTATTAAACATCTATAATAACTTAGTGAAGTAAGATATATATATATTGTAACTCTTCTGATGCTCAAGAAGTAATTACAGCTATCCTCTTAGTTAGTTCTTTACCCAATTATGAAATGCAAAATTTGTCAAACAGATGCTATTCATTTTGCCAATGCTAGAATTTTGGATAAATATGATATTGATTACTTTAAATGTGAAAATTGCGGGTTTGTCCAAACCGAAGAACCTTATTGGCTCTCAGAAGCCTATACTAATGCTATAGCCAGTAGTGATGTAGGCTTAGTTTTCCGCAACATGCAATTTTCTAAGATTACCAGTAACATTATATTCTCAATTTTTGATCATTCAAGTCAATTTTTAGACTACGGAGGAGGTTACGGTTTATTTGTCCGCCTGATGCGAGATGCGGGATTTGATTTTTATTGGTATGATAAATTTTGTGAAAATATTTTCGCTAAAGGTTTTGTAGCATTCTCAGAAGAGGGGGAATACGAATTAGTAACGGCTTTTGAAGTATTTGAACACTTTAGCAATCCCTTAACAGAAATTCAAAACATTTTAAAATTCTCTAGAAATATATTTTTTAGTACTGAGTTACTTCCAGAAGATAATCCTAAACCTGGTGAATGGTGGTATTATTCTCTGCAAGATGGGCAACATATTTCTATTTATACGGTTAAATCTTTATCTATACTTGCTGAACAAATGGGGCTGAATTTCTATTCTAATGGTTTAAATTTACACTTAATCACTGAAAAACAAATCCCGGAAATTTTATTTGAAAATTTATGTTATGCCCCTCCACCAGATAACAAAAAACCATCTTTAATTACCAAGGACTATTTACAAGTCATCGATCAACCTGAAGAGATTGAGGAAGAAGTAGCAACTACAAACGCCCTTTCGCCGAATCAAGAAAAATTTAAAGTAATTATTGATGGAGTATTTTTTCAGTCATTTAAAACAGGGATTGCAAGGCTATGGAAATCTTTACTGGAAGAGTGGGTAAAAGACGGTTTTGCCGAACACATTCTGGTATTAGATAGAGGGGGAACCGTTCCCAAAATTGCGGGAATTAATTATCGAAACATCCAATTTTACAATTATAAAATGGCATCTTTAGATCGGGAAATATTACAAAAGATTTGTGATGAAGAAAATGCAGATGTATTTATTTCCACTTACTATACAACGCCAATTTCCACGCCATCTGTATTTATGGGTTATGATATGATTCCTGAAGTTTTAGGATGGAATCTTAGTGAACCTACTTGGCAAGAAAAGCATTTTGGTGTGCGTCATGGGACGGCTTATATTACTATTTCGGAAAATACAGCTAGAGATCTAGTGAGATTTTTCCCGGATATTTCACCAGAGTTAGTTACTGTAGCTTATTGTGGTGTTGATAGCAATTTATCTCCCGCAACTTCGGAAGAAATTGACAATTTTAGAACCAAGTACGGAATTAAGAAACCCTACTTTTTATTAGTCGGTGCAAGAAGCGGTTATAAAAACGGCATTTTGTTTTTTCAGGGATTTGAAAAACTGGAAAACAAACATGATTTTGATATTGTTTGCTCAAGTTTCGATCCGGTATTTGAAGATGAATTTCGCGTCTACACTTCCGGTTGCACTGTCCACAAGTTACAACTGAACGATCAGGAGTTGAAAATTGCTTATTCTGGTGCTACTGCCTTAGTTTTTCCCTCTCAATATGAAGGATTTGGTTTACCTGTTTTAGAGGCGCTTACTTGCGGTTGTCCAGTGATTACTTGTCCTACTTCTTCGATTCCAGAAGTAGCTGGAGAAGCGGCATTATATGTAAATTATGATGATGTTGAGGGAATGATAAATGCTTTATGTGATGTGCAGAAACCGGAGATTCGTAACTTATTAATTGAACGAGGGTTGACACAGGCGAGAAAGTTTTCTTGGAGAAAAATGGCGGATGAAGTGCGATCGGTTTTGTTAGAGACAAGTCTGCAAACTCTCAATTTAAGGGCAATTAATCTAATTGTTTTTCCTGATTGGTTACAGTCAGAAGAAACGATTTATTTGGAATTAACAGCAGTGATTAAAGCCGTTGGAATTCATCCCGATCGCAGCCAGATAACACTACTAATTGATATTAGCAATGTGGGGGAACATTCGGAAATAGATGTAAATTTGACCTTATCTAGTATCGTGATGGATTTGTTAATGCAAGAAGATATTGATGTTACTGATGGATTAGAAATTTCCACTTTGGGAAAAATCGCTTCTTGGCAATGGTCTACTTTGTTACCGCGAATTCAAGCAAGAGTTATATTAGAAAATGAGAATGAAGAGGCGATCGATCAATTACCAGTAAAAAATCTTCCTGTTTGTACATTAGAAAGTTTGAACGCTAAACACGCTGTTCAATTAGAAGCAGGGAATTGGCAATTTAATTAAGTGGTGTTATTGTTCCTTACCAGAACTTTCACTGCAATATTTTAACCACATTTGTTGATAAGCTTTTTCCATTTCACGAGTAAACTTTTCCCCATTCCATAAAGGAGAAGTTTGCCTTGATTGTTTTAACTGCCAAGCAATTTTTTGCCGCAAACCTGCATCTTTCCCCAAGCGTACCCCCCATTCTACATATTCTTCATCCGTCCAAGCAATACCCTCAGTTACTCCCACATTCATCATCATGGTGTAGCTATTCCGACTAGCAAATTGTTCCCCAACTTTGGTAACTAAAGGAATTCCCATCCAGAGAGTTTCTAAAGTTGTGGTTGCGCCATTGTAAGGGTAAGTATCTAACACTATATCAGCAATTCCTAGATTAGCACGATGAATTTCTTCAAAGGGAACATCTGGTAAAAATCTTAAGCGTTCTTCACTGACTCCCTCAGATTCAGCGATTTGAATAAAGAAGCTTTTGATTGATTCTTCATCTGCGGTTCCTTTGATTAAAAAGTAGCTGTTTTCTAC
>JBAVZX010001354.1:0-3128 GCA_049589015.1 Phormidium sp.
ACTTTTCAATTCTCGTTTTTCACTTCTGCCCATACTTTCAATTTCTTCAATTAAATTAGTCAAATCTAGTTCATCAAATTTGCCTTCTTTTAACTGTTGAGCAGTAGTTTCTATCCACAAAAAAAAGTCTTGTTCGTAGAGACTATTTGGAGTTGCGATCGATTTGTCGAGCATACTTAATCTCCTTATTCATAAAAATTTTTATAGAGTTAGCTGGCATTGGCAACCACCAACTTAACGTTTTCAGGCATCATAAGTCCTTGTTCTTGGTATTCTTCTTGAATCATCTCGAACACATAGACAAGTTCGGCACACGCTTCATCTGGCGTTTGTCCCCAAGCATGGCAACCAGTAATTGCTGGGATATATGCGACAAAAGTACCATTGTCATCGGGACGAATAACAATAGTGTAATTTTGCAGAGACTTCATCATGGATAACCTGAAGTATGGGATATATTTCCAGTTTAGAATAGCGATCGCACTTAAGGAAAATAGCGATAAAATTCCTTTCGGTGTAGTACCCGGTAATATTATCGTTTCACTATCAGTAGATACTATGTATTCACTCTTTCTCTAATTCTGCTAATGCTTCATCCAAATTAAGCGGAGTTTCGCCTCTTACTTCATTCATAGCGCGGATCAATCCTTCATCTTCGATCGCTTCTAAAAGGTGCTGATAATCACTAAAATCGATCGCAACTTTTTGGATAGTACCTTCAGTGTCAACGATCAATTCTTTCACAAATGGGTAATCTTCAGCTTTCATTAGAGTTTTGGGTTTGATAGTTATGTTATTAATTTAGCGCGATCGCCTAACCTGTGCTCTATTCACCTATCGAAAATCAGATAACTTGCCAATTTCCCCTTTGAGTTCTTGCAGCAAAATACAGCTACTCCAACATTTGCTATTACAGGTTAAAATGATGAAATAATCACACTGTTATTGCCAATGAATACTGACCAGATGCGCCTTCAAGTTAAGGAATACGTCGATCGATTATCCCCCGAAAGATTGCGCGTTGCTGCTGATTTCTTAGCTTATTTAGCAGAACGCGAGAGTAATGAAGCAACAGAAGAATTATTAGAAATTCCTGGTTTCCTTGAAGCTTTCGATCGCGGAAAACAGGACGTTGCTGCGGGAAGGGTTACTGATTGGCGAAAAGTACGAAACGATGTATAGAGTTCAGTTGTCCTCTGAAGCAGAAAATTTTTATGCAGCTGCTAATCTCCCCTTAGCTAAAAAGTTAGCTAGATGCTTTGAAAGACTTCAAGAATATCCTCGAAATCATCCAAATATTAAAGCTTTAAAAGGCAATTTTGCTGGTTATTACCGTTACCGTGTGGGTGATTATCGAGTAGTTTATTACATTGAACAAAATGTTAATCCTGATATTGAGGAAGAAGAAGGTCGGGTGATTGTAATTTTGATTGCTCATAGAAGTGAAGTTTATGAGTAAGTGTGGTGCGATACACCTACGGTGGGCTACGCCAACGCATTTGGGGAGTGAAAAATATGTGCGATCGCCTAGCCTGTGCTCTATTCACCTATCGAAAATCAGACAACTTACCAATTTCCTCTTTCAGTTCTTGCAGCAACATACAACTAATCCAACATCTGCTGATTTCTTAGCTTATCCTTCATTTTTAATCTGGTAAAAAAACCATCAACAAATAATTGACAATTGATATATTAACGCCTATAGTAATACCTTATGTATCATACCTTAATTACAGGAATAAAATGAATAAAACTCGGCGAGGAACGGTCATTATTGAAACTGAAAATGGGATTTTACTCACTAAAATGAAAGGTAATCTTTTTATACTCCCAGGAGGACAAGCAGAGAAAAATGAACCTCGTATTATCTCAGCTATAAGGGAGTTGAAAGAAGAAACAAACCTGGATGCACAATCAGTTATTTTTTTATTCACTCACGAAAGTACTTATTACTCACATAAGGTTTTTTATATTCAAGCAGAAGGAAAACTCAAGCCCAGAAATGAGATTGAGGAATTGAATTTTACCCATTTAATAGACCCCCAGAATATAACCAAAAGCTCTCATGACATTATTCAACGATTTATGAGAGAGAAAAACGGTTATTTTGATCGTTTCAAAAAACTGTTTAAATCCCACTTACCTGCGCGGATTAATTCACGACGCACCTCATAATCCGCAATTTCTGACAGCATAACTATGTAGCCTTTAAGTGGCAAAGAATTGAGCCAAAGTTTACATTCTTCGGCTTCAATAGACGATGCTTTAGGGTTTGTTACCATTCCCAAAGGGCCTGAATCCAGCAAAACTATTCTACTCATGGAAATAATGGCCGATTAGAAAGACGGTCTTCATCAAGTGCTTTACGAAAATATTCCCAGGTTTCTGTTTGTTCCTGTTCATCTCCTTCGTCTACCCATGACTGGAGCAATTTACTGATAACTTCGTGTTGTTGAACTGGATCGATCGCCTTAATTTCATCCATAGCTTTTTTGGGAGTATCTGATGATGTAGGCTTGATTGTCACACTTTCCCGAAACAGTCGAATCATTTGCAATAAATTCGGCCAGTATTCTTCAGGTGTTTGTTGAATTTCCCGCAATAGATCTGCGATCGGTTCGCTTAGGGTATGATTATTAATTAAATTATGTTCAGACATAATTACCTCTTGAGCAATCATTACTCTTGATTTTAGCAATTTTTTATCCTCCATTTTACTTTATTGCTCAAAAAAACTAACTTGCAACGTTTCTTCTAAAGTAAAAGGTGATTCTTTCGGAAAAAAGTTTAACTTAATTCCTGTTTCATCCGCTGCTTTCAGACGAGCTTTTTGATAACAATCATCAAACAGTTCGGAAATTAGAGATTTTAAGGTGGGACTATCTTCTAATAATCCTTCTATACAAATACGCTGTTCGCTGATAGTACTACGCCAACTCTCACTACGTTTTTCCGGCTGATATTGCCATTTTAGCAAGTGCATTAAAAGCACAATTAAACGACTTTTCAATTCTCGTTTTTCACTTCTGCCCATACTTTCAATTTCTTCAATTAAATTAGTCAAATCTAGTTCATCAAATTTGCCTTCTTTTAACTGTTGAGCAGTAGTTTCTATCCACAAAAAAAAG